>DATMJU010000152.1:0-2426 GCA_035553795.1 Vicinamibacterales bacterium | reverse complement strand
GCCGACGCAAGTAGGAAGGCTCCGATCGCGAACACAGCAGCGAGCGCCGTGAGGTCGCCAAGGATGGCGCGGGCCGGCCACCACACGGTGCTTTCGATGGCAGGCACAAGCGCGACCAGCATTTCCGATTGCAGGAAGGTGAAATAAGAGAGGGTGCCGTAGGACAGGATTGCCGCAATTTGCAGCCCGATCACGAAGGTTGCGCCGATGATCGCTGCGACGATCTGTGAGGCGAGCCGTGTGCGTTTCGGTCCGATCAGCCGGAACAGCACCACGGTGAGCGCAACCGACATGGCTGCGGCTGTCGCTCCGACAGCGGCCACCACGCCGTAGGCTGTCAGCCAGTGCGCGCCGCCCTTGTAGACCAGCACGTTGATGAAAGGCGCTGCCAACAGCAGCGCCATGAATACGGTCGAGCACGCCATTGTCGCGATCCGCACCGCGAACACCCGGCGTGACGCCACAGGAGACGACAGGATCAGGTCGAGGTCCGAGCGCGCATAGAACGCCCGCGTCACCGACTCCATTGCTTGCGACATCATCAGCGACCAGGCGAGCACCGCGCAGCCGGTGATGACCACCAGCGTGCCTCGATCAGCGTCCACCTCGATCGTGGCAAACCGCCCGACCACCGCATAGGCCACGACGTGCATGAACACTGCGAATGCGACCAGGGCCAGCGCGACGACTCGCAGGCGCCGCCGCTTGCCGCCGGTCAGCATCGACAGCCAATCTCGCCACGACAGGCGGAACTCGTGATGCGCCAGCCAAGTGAGGGATGTCGTCTGGCTCACGCCGCTTCGGCCTCTTCCGCGACCAGTATGAGGAACGTGTCCTCCAGACTGGTGTCGCCCTTGCCGGCCTTGATGCGAAGCTCGTCGAGCGTGCCCTGCGCGATCAGGCGGCCACCGGCGATCACGCCGATGCGGTCAGCCATGCGCTCGGCGACTTCGAGAATGTGTGTGGTCATGATCACGGTGCCGCCGTTCGCGACGCGCTCGCGCAACACGTTCTTCACCTGCCGCGCGGAGCCTGCGTCGAGGCCGGTCAGCGGCTCATCGAGGATGATGAGGCGCGGATCGTGAACGAGCGCACCCGCGAGCGCTACTTTCTGCCGCATACCCTTGGAGAAGCCCTCGCAGCGCTCGTGTGCGTGAGGTCCGAGCGAAAGCCAGCTGATCAGCTCCTCGGCGCGCGCCTGTGCGACCCTCGGATCGATACCCCAGAGGCCTGCGACGAATTCGAGATACTCGAATGGCGTCAGCTTGTCATAGATCATCGGTTCGTCCGAAACCCAGGAGACGATTCGCTTCGCCGCAACTGGATCTTTCAGTGCATCGATGCCACAGATCGAGATCGAGCCTGCATCGGGCTTCAGCAATCCCGCGACCATGCGAAGCGTCGTGGTCTTGCCTGCGCCGTTCGGTCCGAGCAGCGAGTAGAACTCACCGGTGCGCACTATGAGATCGAGATTGTCGACCGCCGGGCGATCGAAGGCCTTCACGAGACCGCGGACTTCGAGCGCGGAGAGGGGCGTCTGCATGTTCATGTTGCGCGGGCTTCCCCTGAAACGAGCCCAGCGATCCTAGTTGAGAGAGGTTTCAGGGCCGTGAATCAAAAAATCGCGAAATTGCGTCGAATTTGAAGTGATCGTGCCGTTACGGCCCCGCCGCGGCAAGATCGGCGCGCGTGACGAAGGCGTCGGCGAAGAATTCATCCTCCGGCAACCCTGCCGCCGTGAAATCGTGCTTTGCCGCCTGCGTCATGACCGGAACGCCGCAAACGTAGGCTTGGAACCCGGCGAGTGATGTGTGGTCCTCCAGCACGGCCTTGTGCACGAGGTTGTGCCGGAAGCCCGGTTCTTCGACCTCGGACAACACCGGCACATATTTGAATCGCGGATTCTCGCGCGCCCATTTGCGTGGCAGCTCCGAGTAGAGCCCGTCGCGACGCCGCGCGCCCCAATAGAGCGTCATGTCGCGCTTAATTCCCTTGCGCACCGCGTCCTCGACGATCGAGGCGATCGGCGCGAAGCCGGTCGAGCCCGCGACGAACAGGATCGGCTTCGTGCTGTCGCGCAGATTGAAATCGCCGAACGGGATTTCGAGCTTCAGGTGGTCGCCGTGTTTCAGCGTATCGAACACATAGGTTGTGAACGCACCCCCCGGCACATGGCGGATGTGCAGTTGCACGCCGTCGCTTTCGCTCGGTGGGTTCGCCATCGAGAAGTCACGCCGCTCGCCGTTCTCGAGGATCAGGTTGAGATGCTGCCCGGCCTTGAACTTCACGCGGATGCCGGCGGGGAAGCGCAGATGGACGTGCATCACGTCGTCGGTGAGCCGCGTTAGGCGGAACACGCGCGCCACGAGCGTCTTGCGCGCGAACGGATCAGTTTTACCGATGGAACGCGGCAGGATGACCAAGTC
>DATMJU010000151.1:0-3199 GCA_035553795.1 Vicinamibacterales bacterium | reverse complement strand
CAGGACGACTGAGTCGAGGCCTTCGTCGCGAAGCGCCAGCGGCACTTCGTAGATCGTGCTGACGTCGCGCGCGGTGATGACCGCTTCTTCGTTGACGTCACAGAACAACGCGATCTTCTGCTTGATGTCGCGCGCCAGGATGCGGTCCGTGCGGCAGAGCAGGATGTCCGGCTGGATACCGATCGACCGCAGGTCGCGCACGCTGTGCTGCGTGGGCTTGGTCTTGAGCTCGCCCGCGGCGCCGATGTACGGCACCAGCGTGAGGTGCACGTAGATGGTGTTCTCGCGGCCCACGTCCTGGCGGAACTGGCGAATCGCCTCGAGGAACGGCAGGCTCTCGATGTCGCCGACCGTGCCGCCAATCTCAACCAGCACGATGTCCGCTTCGCGTCCTGCCTGGCGGATGCAGTCCTTGATCTCGTTGGTGATGTGCGGAATGACCTGGACGGTCCGGCCGAGATAATCGCCGCGCCGCTCCTTCTGGATGACCGACATGTAGATCTTGCCGGTGGTCCAGTTGCTGTTGCGCGTGGCGGTCATGCTCGTGAACCGCTCGTAGTGGCCGAGATCCAAATCGGTCTCCGCGCCGTCGTCGGTCACATACACCTCGCCGTGCTGATACGGGCTCATCGTGCCCGGATCGACGTTGATGTACGGATCGAATTTCTGCAGGCTGACCTTGTAGCCGTGCCCCTCGAGGAGGGCGCCGATCGAGGCGGCGGCGAGGCCCTTGCCGAGCGACGAGACGACGCCGCCGGTGACGAAGATGTACTTGGTTTGCCGGGTCTGTTCCATCGGTCTCAGTTCCGAGAAGTAGCCATCATGAGTGAGCGAACGCGTTCCAGGTCTTCTGGCGTATCAACACCCGCGACGGTGTGGGTGGTTGGGATCACACGAATCTTCATGCCGCACGCCAGGGCGCGAAGCTGCTCCAGTCGCTCTTCGAGCTCAATCTGCGCGGCGGGCGTGGCCGCTAATTTCAACAGCGCCTCGCGCCGATACACGTAGAGCCCGATGTGCGCCGAGGCGCCCGGAAGAGGAGCACGCGAGAAGTACAACGCATCTCCAAAGTTATTGGTGACCACCTTGACGACGTTTGGATTCTGGAACTCGCTGGGCAGGACGAACGGCCGCGAAAGCGTGCTCATCGCGACTGACTCGTCGTTCAACAGCGGTTCCACCGCCGCGTCGATGGTCTTCGGGTCGATTAACGGTTCGTCGCCCTGGACGTTGACGACGATGCGGCAGGGAAGCGAGGCCACAGCCTCGGCAATCCGGTCAGTGCCGCTGACGTGGTCCGTCCGGGTCATGATCGCGGCGCCGCCAAAGCCGCGTACAGCCGCGGCAATCCGGTCGTCGTCGGTCGCGACCACCACGCCGTGCACCCGCGCAGCTGAAGACGCGCGCCGATACACGTGCTCGATCATCGGCTTGCCGCCGATGTCTGCGAGGATTTTTCCTGGGAGACGAGTCGAGTGGAACCTCGCCGGGATGACTGCGAGGACCGACGATTCAGTCAGCGTAAAAGGTAGACGCTCGACCGAATTGGGGTGCACGACGAATCATACCACACGGTATTGCGGTGACCTGGGGACCGGGATGATGCGCCGGGCGTCCAACTTGCGTATCCTGTGAGAGCAGACTACTGATGGCCATTGCTGTAACACCTCGCTCCGTTGGAATGATGCTGGCGGCCACCGTCGTCGCCGGCTGGTTCGAGACGGTTACGACGCCTGACACGGCGTCGCGCGCGTCCGCGCCGCAGCAGTCGTCGCGCGCCCAGGGTGGCAGCGCACGCGGCGTGACGCCAACGAATCAAAGCATTCCGGACACCACGCGCTTGCGCGAATGGCTGAACGAGCCGCCCTCACCGTCGCGGGGCCGCAACCCGTTCGTGTATGGCTCACGCATGCCGGCCCGCGCGGCTGCACGCGAAGTGGAAGTGCCGGTCGAAGCGCCGCCGCCGATCCCGGTCGAGCCGCCGATGCCGGTTTTCAAGTTGTCTGGAATCGCGTCGAACGCCGAAGGGGGAGCCGTCACCCTGACGGCCATCATCATCGACAACGGTTCGATGGTGTTCGCCAAGGATGGCGACAGGTTGTCAAACGGCTACTCAGTCGTTCGTGTCGATGAATTGTCGGTGACGCTCGTTGATGCGAACGGCGTGACGCAGACCATTCGCCTGCCCTAGTAGGCCGAATGCAGTATGCAGATGGCAGAAGTGCTTCTGCCTACTGCATACCGCCTACTGAATACTCTTTAGACCCGCACCAGCCAGGCGTTCTTCACGGCCTTCAGCGCGCGAATCTCCTTCATCACATCGTCGCCAATCTTCTTGCCGGCGGGCTCGTCCACGTTGACGGCCGCGACGGCGCCACTGGCGCTGCGCCCGAGCGCAAAGTTGGCGATGTTGATGCCGTGCTTGCCGAGAATCGTGCCGATGCCGCCGATCACACCCGGCTCATCGTTATTCATGAACAGGATCGACGTGCCCGCGAGGGGAGCCTCGAGCGGGACGCCGTTGAGCAGCACCAGCCGCGGGCCGTGGCCGGGCAGCACGGTGCCTTCGACGTGTTGTTCGCCCTCGCTCGTGTGCAGCTTGACCGAAAGCAGGCTGCGGAAGCTGCGCGGACGCGTGCTGCCTGATTCGGTCAGCTCGATTCCTCGTGCCTTCGCGACGGCGCGTGCGTTCACCTCCGTCACCGACTCCGACAGGATCGCCTGGAACAATCCAACCAGGGCGGAGTTGATGATCAGGGGATGAGTGCTCTCGGCCAGCTCGCCGTAGTACCGAACGCTGAGCTCGTTGATGCGCGCTTCGCCCATTTGACCGAGCAACGAGCCGAGCTGCTTGGCGAGATCGACAAACGGCTGGATCCGCTGGAATTCCTCGGGCGGCACGGACGGGAAGTTGACGGCGTTTCGAATGACGCCGGTCTTCAGGAAGTCGCGCAGCGCCGTTGCCGTTTCCACGCCGACCAGCTCCTGGCCTTCCTTGGTCGAAGCGGCGATGTGCGGGCTGGCCACGACCTGCGGCAGTTGCTGCAGGGTGTGGTCAGTCGTGGGCTCTGCGGTGTAGACATCGAGCGCGGCACCACCGATGTGGCCGCTCTTGATGGCTTCCACTAGCGCCGGTTCATCGATCAGCTCGCCACGGGCGGTGTTGATGATCTTGAGGCCCTTCTTGCATTTGGCGAGG
>DATMJU010000150.1:0-9144 GCA_035553795.1 Vicinamibacterales bacterium | reverse complement strand
CAACACGCACACGCACTTCGATCACGTCAGCGGCAACGTCGCGATGCCGGCCACCGTCGAGATCATCGCGCACGCCAACACCGCGAAGATGCTGCCCGAGACGACCGGCGTCACCGGCCTCGGCAACACCGAGAACGTGTTCAAGGCCAACCCCGGCAAGGGCCTCGCGAAGCGCACCTTTACGGACAAGTTGACGATCGGCTCGGGCGCCGATCAGATCAACCTCTATCACTTCGGTCCCGCGCATACCGGCGGTGACGCGTTCGTCGAGTTCGTCGCCAACAAGGTGATGCACGCCGGCGACGTGTTCCCGAGCAAGGGCCTGCCGATCATGGACAAGCAGAACGGCGGATCGGGCGTGCAGTACGCCGCGACGGTTCGCAAGGCCGTCGACGGCATCAAGGGCGTCGACACCATCATCAACGGTCACACTCCTGCGCAGACCACGCCCGCTGACATGCGCGAGTTCGCCGACTACGTGAGCGACTTCGTGACGCACGTCCAGGCCGCGAAGAAGGCCGGCAAGACGGCGGCCGACGCCGTGAAGGAATGGACCAATCCGGAGAAGTACAAAGGGTTCAGTGCACCGAACGCTGCGCGCGCCACGGCGTATGCGCAGGTGATCATGGACGAGACCAAGTAGGCCAACAGGCCAACAGGCCAATAGGCGTATAGGCCAATAGGAGGCGGGTCGCGTTAAGCGGTCCGCCTTTTTCATTGGCGCTTATGGTTTCTCGGCCAGGTGTCTGTCGAAGAAAGCCACCAGCTTGCGATAGAAGTAGAGCGCGTAGTG
Source organism: Vicinamibacterales bacterium (assembly GCA_035553795.1). Lineage (GTDB taxonomy): Bacteria > Acidobacteriota > Vicinamibacteria > Vicinamibacterales > UBA2999 > 12-FULL-67-14b. The sequence goes on along the minus strand of DATMJU010000150.1, from coordinate 8,351 downwards.
CTCGCGCGCGGTCCAGGCGTGCGTCGCCGCCGGCGCCGTCGCCACGTCGAAGTCCTTCCCCAACAGCATCAACCGCTCGGCCAATGCCATGGTCGTGCGGAATGGCACCACGTCGTCCATCAGCCCGTGGATGATCAACAGCGGATCGCGCAGGTCATCACCCAACTGCAGCGCGGAGCCGCGAACGAAAGCGTCGGGATGAGAAGCCGGCGTTCTCGTGATCGCCACATCGTCCGGGCCGAACGCATGCGGATCAACGGCCGGTGCGCCGGCCACGCCCGCGGCATAGACTCCAGGCCGCTTCAGCAGTGCGTACACCGACAACAAGCCCCCGTAACTGCTGCCCCAGATGCCAACGCGCCGGCCATCAACGTACGGCAGCGCCTTGAGGCCGTCGACCGCTGCCTGCAGATCGTCGAGGTCCTTGCCGCCGTAGTCCATCAGGAACGCTTCGCGAAATGCGCGGCCATATCCAACGCTGCCACGCACGTCCACCTGTACGACGATGTAGCCGCGCTGCACGAGGTACTGCTGGAGAGTACCGGCGAAACCATTCCAGCGGTTCCGCACGGTGTTCGAGTAGACCGGTCCGAAGATCACGGGGTGGCGGCGCGATTTATCGAGCGACGGCGGTTCGATGATGCGCGCATGCACGACATTGCCGTCGACCTTGTTGGTAAACGTCGCGTAGCGGGCACGCGCCCACTGGTGGCGTGAGAACTCAGGCAACGGCGACGTCGTAATCCGTTGCTCCCTGGCGGCACCCGAGGTCGCCATCGTCAGAAGCTCAGGAGGGGTAACGTCGTCAGCCCAGACGGAGGCGAGCTGACGTCCATCCGGAGAAACCACAGGCGCGTGCGTCCCGGCCAGCGAGGTCAGCGCGATCGGCGCAGCGTCGCGTGGCCCCTGCCGATACACCTGCCGTTCGTAGGGGTTCTTCTGGGTGCTCGTGAACGTCAGCGTGCCGTCGGCGGCGATGTCCACGAGATCGATGACGTCCCATGGTCCCGAAGTGATCGCCTGTGGCACGGCCTTCGCTGCGCCGGCGTCAATCGCGTACAGGTGATCGCGCTCCACCAGGTCGGCCAGCACCACGATGCGGCGGCCATCGGGATGCCAGCGGGCGGAGTACGACGGATAGATGCGCGTCGCACGATGGTCGTGCCACAGCAGGCGCGGGGTCGTGGCGCCTGCGTCGAGCACCGACAACCAGCGATCGGTGCCGGTGTCCGACACGCGATCGATCATCAACCGGCCGTCAGGCGCCCATTGAAAATCACTGATCGCACGATGTCCGGGCTCATCGAGCGGAATCGGCCGGACCTGGCGCGTGGCGACATCAATCACGTGCAAGGTGCGCCGCTCGTTCTCGTCACCGGGATAGCCGCGGCGCAGTTCGCTCACTACCGTCTCGTCGCCCAGGTACGACGGGAACGGCACGCGGCGAATGTGCCGGCGATCGACCTGGTGGAACGCAATGGTGCGGCCGTCGGGCGCCCATGCAAATGGGGACCAGCTCGCCCCCCATACGCCGGTGCCGATCTCTACATCAGCGCGGTTGTACGAACCGAGCGGCACACGGGCTATTCCGGGCACCGCGAGCTGCGTCAGGCGCGCGGGGGCGGCACTGCCATCGAGACGCCACAGCCACAGGTCTCCCTCACGCAGAAACGCCAGCGTCGTCCCGTTCGGCGACACCGCGAGATTCGACGCCCCGCCACCCAGATCCAGGCGAGCCGGGCTTCCGCCGTCGGCGCTGCCGCGATAGGTTGCTCCACCAGCGGTGAACAGGATCGTGCGGGCATCGGGCAGCCATAAATATTCGCTAACGCCTCCCCGTGCTCGCGCAGCGGCCTGGGCCGCAAGGGCCGCGGTCGTGCGGCCGGCGGGTGGTGCCGGCGAAGGGTGCGATCGCTCGAGTTCGGTGAGCCGGCGCAGTCCGCTGCCATCCGCCGATGCGATCCAGAGATCGCGAAACGCCAGCCCGCTGTTGTTCCACGCGAACACCAGCCGGCTGCTGTCGGGGGACCACGCGGGCGATGTGGGGGGTGTGCCGATGATGCTCGGGCGCGTCGCGACCTGCTCCAGCGTCAAGGGCGCCGCGGCTTGCGCGGAGGCGGGAGCGGCGTGCGCCGCCACGATTAAAATAATCCAGGCGAGGCGAAGAGCAATCAACATCGTCGGAATAGTACAACGGCTATACTGACGGCCCGATGATCGAACCCGCCGGCCGCGCCAAGCTCGCCCGGGAGATGGGCGTGCTGGGACTGACGGCGACAGGCGTGTGCGCCATGGTCGGCGCCGGCATCAACATCATCCCGTTCATGATCCAGCGCAACGTGCCTGGTATTGGACCGTACGTGCTGCCGGCCTTCCTGTTTGCCGCGCTGCCCGCTGTGCTTGCGGGACTTGCCTACGCCGTCCTCGCGTCCGCCATGCCCCGCGCCGGCGGCAGCTACGTGTATGCCAGCCGCGGCTTGAGCCCGTATCTCGGCTTCGTCGCCTCGTTTTCGCAGTGGTTTGCCCTGTGTGTCGCGATCGGCGTCGTGTCGTACGTGCTGGTGCCGTTCATTCGCGATATCGCGGTCGCGGCACATTGGCCGCAGACGGCCGCGACGCTCGACAGCAGCCCGGTGCGACTGACGATCTCGCTCGGCGTGCTGTGGGCGGCGGTGATCGCCAACCTGCGCGGCATCGTGTTCTACCAGCGGCTGGTCGTGCCGCTGATGTTCCTGACCTTCGCGCTCGGCGGTGTGGTGATCGTCGCTGGCTTTTGGTTCGGAGCCGGAGATTTCCCGGCCGCGCTGATGGCGCGTGAAGGCCGCGGCGTCCCGGAGGTGTCCAGCTCGTTCGCACCCTGGACGTTCATGTCGGCGTCCGCGGTGCTGTTTGCCTCCTTCATCGGCTTCGACGCGATCGCGCAAGCGGGCGGCGAGGCCCGGCAGCCGGGCCGCAATCTTCCGCTGGCGATCGGTCTTGCGGTGGGCTCGGTCGCGCTGTTCTACCTGTTGTTCACCGCGGCGGTGTATCACGCGGTGCCGTGGCAATACGTGGCGGATGAAGCGCTCCGGCGTGATGTCACCGCGCCAGGACTCCTCGGCTATCTGCTGCCGCCATTCTGGACGGTGGTCATCGTGTCGGCCGCGGCCGTTGCGCTCGCGAAGGATCTGCCCGCGATGCTGCTCGCCACGTCACGGCTGATGTTCGCGTGGGCGGAGGATGGGATCTTTCCTCGAGCGGTCGCGGCCGTGCATCCGCGTCACCGCACCCCGCACGTCGCCGTGATCGCCAGTGGGGCCATGGCGACCATGGGCGTGCTCGGCAGCCACCTCGCCGGAGACTTCTTCCTGGGCGTCGACATTCTCGTGACCGCGATGCTGGTCAATTTCCTGTTGATGGCCGTCTCCGTGTTGACACTTCCTACTCGAAACCCCGCGATCGCGAGCGCGATCACCGTGTTGCCTAATGTCGCGCTTCGCGTCCCTCTCGCCGTCCTCGCCGTCGTCGTCATCGCCGGGTTCTTCGCCGTGCACACGATCAAGGATCTGACGGCGGTGAGCGCGGCGTGGTATTTCCGTTCGACCTGGCTGTGGGTCGGGGTCATGACCGCGGGCACGGTCATCTACTGGCGCGAAGTACGAAAGCTCAAAGCCGCGGGAGTTGACCTGCGCGCGCGATTTGCGGCCCTGCCGCCGGAGTAAGCCGCACGATGGTTCAAAGAACCAAACTGGCCCCAGGCCTTGAGATCTCACGGGTATTGACGGGGCTATGGCAGTTGGCGGACATGGAGCGCGATGGCCGGGCGCTCGATCTCGATCGCACCGCTGACGCGATGCAACCGTACGCGGACGCGGGCCTGACCACGTTCGACATGGCCGATCACTACGGATCGGCGGAATTGGTCGCGGGAATATTCCGATCGCGTCGCACAGGCACGGCCCAGTGCCTGACGAAGTGGGTGCCGAAGCCGGGCCGGGTCTCGGCGGCCGACGTCCGGGCCGCGGTTGAGCGCGCACTCGAGCGGCTGCAGGCGACGTCGATCGATCTGCTGCAGTATCACGCGTGGAACTATGCCGACCCGAGCTGGATCGAGACGCTGTTCCACTTGCAGGACCTCAAGCACGAGGGCCTGATCCGTCATCTCGGATTGACCAACGTCGATACCGCGCACCTGCGCATCGTCAAGAGCAGCGGCATCGACGTGGTCTCGAACCAGGTGTCCTACTCGCTGCTCGATCAGCGCGCGGCTGCGGCGCTCGGGCCGTATTGCGTGGCCAACGGCGTGGGGCTGCTTGCCTATGGAACGGTGGCGGGCGGATGGTTGAGCGACAAGTGGCTGGGCAAATCGGAACCGGATTGGGAACGCACCGGCACGTGGTCGATGATGAAGTACGGGCGCTTCCTGCGCGTTGCCGGCGGATGGGAGGCATTGCAGCGGGTGCTGGCTGTCGCCAAGCGTGTTGGCGATCGGCATCGCGTCTCGATCGCCAACGTGGCGACACGCTTCATCCTCGATCAGCCCGGCGTCGCGGGCGTGATTGTCGGCGCGCGGCTTGGCGAGAGCGCGCACATCGACGACACGCTGAAGCTGTTCTCGTTCTCCCTGTCAGGCGAGGATCGGGCGGAGATTCGATCCGTGCTCAACACCCTTCATCCAATTCCCGGCGATTGCGGCGATGAGTACCGCAAGCCGCCGTTCCTGACCGCGTCTGGGGACCTGAGTCATCACCTGCAGGCGTTGCCGGCGCCCTATGAAACGATCGCCGGAGTCGACGGCCGGACACGCTGCCTCTCGGGCACGGTCTGGGAGACGGCCGCAGGGTTCGCGCGCGCGATTCGCCACGGCAACCACATCGCAATCTCGGGCACAACGGCAACGCTTGGCGACCGGGCGATCGGCGGCAACGATCCTGCCGCACAGGCACATTTCGCGATCGACAAGCTCGAGGGCGCGCTCCAGTCACTCGGCGGGGCGCTCAGCGACGTCGTGCGCACACGCGTCTACGTGCGGCACGTGAGCGACTGGGAAGCGGTGGCGCGCGCGCACGGGGAGCGGTTCGGCCGCATTCAACCGGCCAATACCCTGATCGGCGCGGAACTGGTCGGCGATGAGTATCTCGTCGAGATCGAGGCCGACGCCACCATCAACTGCTAACTGTCAACTGCCAACCGCCAACTGTGATCGTATGATGCTCGCATGACCCATCCCGTTGGGCGCTTCCAGTCACGGCTTGCGATCGCGGCCGTCGCCGTTGTCGTCGCGGCCGCTTCGATCGGCGCGCAGGCCACCCCCGCTTCATACCAGCAGCTGCTCACGCTCTTTCAGGAGTGGCGCGCGTTTGAGGAACCGCCGCGTCTTGACGGAGGGGTGCCCGACTACTCGGCGGCAACGAATGAGCGGCGGCTCACCGAGCTCGCGAAGTTTCAGGCGCGGCTGAAGGCGATCGATCAGGGCGGCTGGTCGATCTCGCAGCAGGTCGATCACCACCTGGTTCGTGCCGAGATGAACGGCATGGAATACCACCTGCGCGTACTGCAGCCGTTCGCGCGGGACCCGGCCTATTACGCGTCGATCATCACGGGCGAAAGCGACACGCCAGCGAAGGAAGGCCCGACCATCCACGGCGCCATCAAGCTCTACGACTATCCGATCTGGCCGCGCACCGGGCTCGACACGGTTCAGCCGCTCTCGCCGGCGCAATCCGCCGACCTCGCCGCTAAACTGCGAACCGTTGCGCCGTTGCTGGCGGCGGCACGCCGCAATCTCGCAGCGGGCAATGCCAGGGACTTGTGGGTGGGCGGTGTGCGCGCGTTCGAAGAACAGGCAGGAGCATTGCGCACGCTCGTCAGCCGCGTGCCGGCTGGCGACAACGCTTTGGTCAGCGCCAGCGAGTCGGCCCTCACGGCCACCACGGGGTTTGCTGAGTGGCTGCGAGGCGAAGCGCCAAAGAAGACCGGCCCCTCCGGCATCGGCAAAGAGCAATACACCTGGTATCTCCGCAACGTGTTGCTGGCGCCTCTGTCCTGGGAGGAGGAAGTCACGATTCTGCGCCGGGAGCTGGTCAGGGCTCATGCGTCGCTCCGGCTCGAAGAGAACCGGAATCGCCAGTTGCCGCCGCTGCCCGTCGCGAACACTCCTGAAGCGTATGCCGCCTTACAGGAGCGCGCGATCCCCCGTTACCTGAAGTGGATGACCGACAACCGCATCCTCACCATGGAGCCGTGGATGGAGCGGGCGTTACGAGAGCGGACGGCGCCGTTTGCGCCCGAAGCGTCACGCAACTTCTTCATGCAGGCGACGCAGCGCGATCCCATCCCGCTGTGGACCCACCTCTATCACTGGTGGGACAACATGCGCATCCGGGTGGCGCCGCACGCCAATCCGATCCGCCGCGAGGCGCTGCTCTACAACGTGTGGATGAGCCGTGCCGAAGGCATGGCGACCGCGATGGAAGAGTGGATGATGCACGCCGGCCTCTATGACGAATCGCCGCGGTCGCGCGAGATCGTCTGGATCATGCTGATCACGCGCGCGGCGCGCGGTCTCGGCAACCTCTACGCGCACGCCAACGATCTCACCATGGAGCAGGCCGCCGACATCCACGTCAACTGGACGCCGCGCGGCTGGATGCGCCGCGACCCGCTGCTCGGCTTCGAGCAGCATCTCTACCTTCGCCAGCCCGCCTACGGGGCGAGCTACATCACGGGCGGGCGCCTGATGGAAGAAGTGATCGCCGAACGCGCCCGGCAACTCGGTGATGGCTTCACCATTCAGCGCGTGATGGACGAGATCAACCGCGCGGGGATGATCCCGCCATCGTTGATCTACTGGGAAGTGACGGGCGACGATCGCATGATCCGCGAGCTCGCCGCCGGCCGGCCCCTGCCGCCGCGGTGACCGGTAACCGCTTCTTGACGCCAGCGGCACTCGCCACTGACGGACTCCGTCGACTTAACAACCGCTAACAATTTCTTAACACAGCGTTGACCATCTCCGCGGGCGGCTTCAACTACCGTTGACGGATGCGACTGCTGACCGCGGTTCTCATTGGATTCCTCCTGCAACCGGCTCCGGCGGCCGTTCCCGACATCGCGCCGTTGCTCAAGACCCTCACCGAAACGTTGGAGGAGCGGTACATTAACGCCGACGTCGCCCAGCGGATGACCGAGGCGATTCGCCAGCGCGAGTCCGACGGCGTATTCGCAGCCATGGCGTCGCGTGCAGAGATCGCTCACGCTCTGACTGAGATCCTGCAAGGCATCAGTCGCGACAAGCATCTCCGCGTGTTCGATAGTCCGCCGCCCCGGCCGACCGCCGCGTCGCGTCCTCCGGTCGGGCGGCATGAAGTGCTGGGCGGCAATATCGGCTACCTGGAGGTACCGAGTTTCGTGGCTTCGCCCAACGAAGCGTCACCAGCCTTTGCAGCCGCAATGCAGACCGTTGCGGGCACCAACGCGCTGATCGTGGACGTGCGCGGCAACGGGGGTGGCCAGCCCGGCACCGTGGCGCTGCTGGCGGCGTACTTCCTCAAACCGGGGCCGGTGCTGCTCGCCACGATCGAGAACCGCAGCCTGGGGACACGAGTTGAAAGCCGGACGCCGGCGACCGTCGCAGGGCCGCCGTACGGCGAGATGCGTCCAATCTATGTATTGATCGACCGCAGGACGGCTTCGGCAGGTGAGTCGCTGGCTTACTTCCTGCAGGCCGCGAAGCGGGCGACGGTGATTGGCGAGACATCCGCCGGTGCGGCCAATCCCGGCGGCATTGTGCGCCTGCCTTCAGATTTCGCTGCGTTCGTGCCAACCGGACGGGTCACCAATCCCGTCACCGGCACGAACTGGGAAGGCCGTGGCGTCGTACCCGACCTCGTCTCGTCAAGCACCGCGGCGCTCGATGTCGCGCTCCAGGCCGCAACAGCGGCGGTCAAGAAGTAGTCGCCTGACTACCTGAACTGCCCCATCAGCTTCTGCAAGGCGTCATTGCCGGGGCAGAGCTGTTCGTGAGGCAGGTTATACAGCGGCGCGGTGACCGTTTCGTTCAGGTCGTGCACGTCCTTCGAATCCGGCGAGATGTAGAGCAGGCCGGTCATCACCTCGCCCTTGCGCTGGTGTTCGCGGATCGCCGCGTACGCCGCATCGCGGTTGGTGGCGTCGTAGTCCTGGGCGACCTTGCGCAGCTTCACCACGCTGCCGTCGTGGAGGGTGACGCTCTGGACGCTGCCTTCGGCGTATTCGGTTTCAATCGGATCGCGCAGCGGCACGAAATCGGCGTGCACCACTTCGACCGCGTGCTCGCGGGTGTGCGCGTAGCTCTTCGTCGAGCCCTCGTGATCGTTGAACGTCACGCACGG
>DATMJU010000149.1:0-12096 GCA_035553795.1 Vicinamibacterales bacterium | reverse complement strand
GGCCAGCGGATTCGGGTTGTTTCAGCGCAGCTACCAGTTGCTGCGGGCATTGAAGTTCCCGATCCAGTACCAATTTCACCTGTCTGATTTCGTCGACTACACCACGCCGGAACTGGCCGAGCAGGTGCCGTCGCCGAACAGCGGTGTCTACGTGCCGCAGGCGCTGCGCATTCCGCTGTCGAAGAAGCTGCCGCTCTTCGAGCGCGCCATGGAAACGATTGCCAGGGACTACGAGTTCGTCACCCTGGCCGATTGGGCGCGAACCGTCTGAACCGTCGCACACGATTCAAATGATCCCGAGATTCAAGCCGGCGATTGGGCCTGCCGAACTGGGTGCGATACTGCGCCCGGGACCGGCAGCCGACGCGACGGGCGCGTTCGAGCGGGAGTTTGCGTCGGCCTTTGGAGCGCGCGAGGGCGTGGCGTTCAATTCCGGCCGTGGCGCGTTGTTCGCGTTGCTCAACGCGCTGGAGATCACCGGCGCTGAGATCGTGATACCGGCCTACACCTGCTCGGTCGTGGCCTATGCGGTGTCGGTCAGCGGCAACAGGCCGGTGTTCGTCGATGCGGAAGCCACCGGCTATAACATGGACCTGGACCAGCTGGAGTCCGCCATTACGCCGCAGACGGCGATGGTGATTCCGACCCACGTGTTCGGATTTCCCGCGGACGTCGATCGCGTGAGCGAGATCGTGCGGCGGGCCGAACAACGCTACGGCCGCAAGATCTGGATCCTGCAGGACTGCGCCCACGCCTTCGGCGCAACGTGGCGCGGCCGCCGCGTCAGCGAGGCCGGCGATGCGGCGCTGTTCGGCCTCGGCATCAGCAAGATGATGACGTCGATCTTCGGCGGGATGCTGACGACCAACGATCCCGCGCTGGCGGCGCGAGTGCGCGAGTGGCGATCCACGAACTCGCCGTCCCCGACGGTCGGCGCATCGCTGGAGCATCGCGCCTACCTGGCTGCAGTGGCGACGGCGTTCAGCGCGCCGGTTTACGGCGCGGTGCGATGGCTGCAGGACGAGACGACGCTGCTCGATGGCATGACCAAGGCGTACCACATGGACGGCCAGATCCGTCTGCCGGCCGACGCGACGCACCAGATGCCGCCGGTCGATGCCGCGGTGGGTCGAATGCAGCTGGTACGTTACCCGCAGTTTGAAGAGCGCCGCCGGCGGCACGCGCGGGTCTACCGCGAACAGTTGTCGTTACCGGCTGGATGGCGGATGCCCGTCGACGATGAAGGCGCCACGTATTCGCACTTCCCGATTCATGTGCCCGATCGCGAGCGCACCATTCGTGACTTCCTGGCGGCCGGCATTCAATTGGGCCGCCTGATCGAGTACAGCGTGCCGCACCTCGCTGAATATGGCGGCGCCTCGCCGTCGCGTTATCCGAATTCGTGGTCGCACAGCGAACACACCATAAATCTGCCCGTGCACCCCGATCTCTCGGATCGAGACCAGGCACGCATCGTTGAGCGTATTAACGAGCTGTCGCCGGTGGCCATGGCCGCGTCGGCCGCGCATTGATGCCGGAGCGTCCAGTCATCGACGTTCGCCCGGCCGCACCCGCGGAAGCCGAGGCCATCGCACGCATACATAGCGAAGCGCTGCCGGCGGATTTTCTGCCGTCCCTGGGCCGTGATTTCCTGGCGCGCGTTCACTACCCGGCGACGTTTGCGTCACCGTACGGCGTAAACCTGGTCGCGGTGTCGGCGGAATCGACGCCGATCGGGTTCGTGACCGTCGCGCACGACGCGGCGCGGTTTTCGGGTGACGTGATGCGGCGAGGGTTGCTCTCGATCGCGTGGTACGTCCTGCGGGCAACACTGCGGGACCCGCGACACCTTCGATTGAGCGCGGAAGTGCTGTGGTCCGTCCTGACGGGACGGCCAGACCCGGTGAATGGCGAGATCTTCCTGATCGCGGTGGATCGTGCGTGGCAGGGCAAGGGCGCCGGCCAGGCCCTGGTCCGGGCCAGCCTGGCGTACCTGTCGGAGCACGGTGTCGACCGATGCCGAACCAAGACGCTCGCGTCGAACGACCACGTGATCAGGATGTACGAACGCCTCGGCTGGGCGGTTCGCGACCGCTTCTCATTGATCGGCCGCTCGTACGTCACCATTGTCAGCCCCGTCCTTGTGAGACCGACATGAACATCCCGATTACCAAGCCCGTGTTTGGCGATGAAGAGCGCGTCGCGGTGTGCGCGCCGCTTGACTCCGGCTGGGTCGTGCAAGGCCCGTACGTGGCGAAGTTCGAGCAGCAGTTCGCGGCGTTCACGCGAGCGAAGCACGCCATCGCCGCCAGCTCCTGCACCACCGCGCTGCACCTGGCGGTGGTCGCCCTCGGATTGAAGCCGGGCGACGAAGTGATCGTGCCGGCGTTTACCTGGGTGGCGACCGCCAATGTGGTGGAGTACGAGCGCGCCACGCCGATCTTCTGCGACATCGACATCGCGACGTTCAATATCGACGTGACGCGGATCGAGGCGCTGATCACGCCGAGAACCGTCGGCATCATTCCGGTGCACATGTTTGGGTTGAGCGCCGATATGGGGCCGATTCTCGACATCGCCCGCCGCCACAAGCTCTGGGTCGTCGAGGACGCGGCTTGCGGCTTCAACGCCTGGTATCACGGCCAGCACGCCGGCACGATCGGCGACGCCGGCTGTTTCAGCTTCCATCCGCGCAAGTCGATCACGACCGGGGAAGGCGGGATGGTCACGACCAACCGCGATGACCTGGACACGCTGTCGCGGTCGCTGCGCGACCACGGCGCTTCGCGCACCGACCTGCAGAGACACCAGAGCAAGGGCGCCTTTCTGCTCGCCGCCTACGATCACGTTGGCTACAACTACCGGATGACCGACATCCAGGGTGCGATGGGGTGCGCGCAAATGGATCGCGTGCCCGGCATCATCGCCGGCCGCGCCGCGCGTGCCCGCGCGTACGACGAGGCGCTCGCCGAGGTGCCATGGCTCGAGCGTCCGGTCGTGCCGCCAGGCTACGTCCATGGCTACCAGGCGTATGTGACGTTGTTCCGGCCAGAGACGCCGAGCATGAAGAATCTCGATGCCCTTCACGAACGCCGCAATGACGTGATGGCGTCCCTCGAAGCCAAGGGGATTGCGACACGGCAAGGCAGCCACGCGCCTGTGCTGCAAGGGTACTTCGCGAAGACCTATAAGCTGCGTCCGGAGCAGTTTCCGCACGCGTGCTTTGCCGAAAAAATCTCGTTGACGCTCCCGCTCTATCCGCAGATGACCGAGGCCGAACAGGCCTACGTGCTGTCGGAACTCAAGGCGGCGCTGTGACGCCACTCAGGACACTCCTCCCATGCTGAAGTCCGCGATCGATCTTCTGGTGGATCCCAAGTCCGGGACCCCGCTCACATTGACCCATGCCGTCGAACGGAATGGCGAGGTGGCGGAGGGCACGCTGAAGGGAGACGGCCGGACGTATGCGATCACCAACGGCATTGCACGCCTGGCAGATGTCGGCGACGCAGGTCAGCGGCAGACGCAGGAAAGCTTCGGCTTCAAGTGGCAGCAGCAGAACACCTACACCTCGAAGCCGGTGACCGCGGCGTTCGAGGAGTGGGAAGTGAAGCGCTACGGCTTTGCCAGCGCGGCGGCGATGCGCGACTACTTCGGGTCGCGTCAGCGGATTCTCGATGCCGGTTGCGGCGGCGGGTTGAGCACCGGCGTCTGGATGAAAGAAGGCTGGCAACGCCGTCCCGACGCACAGTACTTCGGCGTCGACATTTCCGCCGCCATTGATGTCGTGAAGTCCCGGCTTGGCCACATCAGCGGCACGCAGTTCATCCAGGCCGATTTGATGGAACTGCCGTTCGCTCCGGGAACCTTCGACACGGTGTTCTCGGAGGGCGTGCTGCACCATACGCCGTCGACGCGTGCCGCGTTGGCCAGCGTGGTCAAGGCGCTCTCCGCCGGCGGCGAGATTCTCTTCTACGTCTACGTCAAGAAGGCGCCGATCCGCGAGTTCGCGGACGACTGGGTCCGCGAGCAGATCGCATCCCTGCCTCCCGAACAAGCGTGGGAGGCGATGAAGCCGCTCACCGCGCTTGGCCAGGCCCTCGCGGCGCTCAAGACCACTGTCGCGGTGCCTCAGGACATCCCGTACCTCGGCGTCAAGGCGGGCGAGTACGACGTGCAGCGATTTCTTTACTGGCACGTCCTGAAGCTGTTCTGGAACGACGACTTTTCGTTCGACGAGAACAACCACATCAACTTTGACTGGTATCACCCGCGTTACGCGCATCGCCAGACCGAGGAAGAGGTCCGCACGTGGTGCGACGAGCTGGGGCTAGACATTCATCACTTCGACAAGCAGGAAAGCGGAATGACGGTGCGCGCCATCAAGCGCGCCTGATCCCTCATGTGCGGCATCGCAGGCATCTTTAATCTCGACGGCGATCCGGTCTCGCCGGTCGTGACGCGTCGCATGGCAGACGCCGTTGCGCACCGCGGCCCCGACGGCGAGGGCCTGTACGTGGACCGCATGGTCGGACTGGGTCACAAGCGACTCGCCATCATCGACCTGACGCCCGCCGGGCACCAGCCGATGATGAGCCCGGACGGCCGCTACGTGATCACCTACAACGGCGAGGTCTACAACTTCCAAGAGTTGCGGATCGAGCTCGAATCGCTCGGCCACCAGTTCCGTTCACGCACCGATACCGAGGTGCTGTTGAGTGCGTTCCAGCAATGGGGGCTCCAGAGCCTGCTGCGTTTCAACGGCATGTTCGCGTTCGCGATCTGGGACACCGTCACGCAGCAGCTCACGCTGGCGCGCGATCGCTATGGCATCAAGCCGCTCTATTACGTACGCGTGGGCAACACGCTGCTGTTCGGATCGGAGATCAAGGCGCTGCTCGCGCACCCGGCGTGCTCGGCGCGCATGGATTCAGAAGCCCTTCTCGAATACTTCACGTTCCAGAACTTCCTGTCCGATCGCACCCTGTTCCAGGGGGTGCGACTGCTTCCGCCCGGCACATCACTGACAGTGGGTGTCGATACGGCACCGCTGCCGCAGCCCCTGCGGTACTGGGACTTTGACTTTACCGAGCCCGCGGTTGCCGGTGACCCGCGTGAGTACGCCGAGGAACTGGATCGGCTGTTCCGGCAAAGCGTCGAGCGGCAACTGATCAGCGACGTGGACCTTGGCTGTTACCTGAGCGGCGGCATGGACTCCGGCTCGGTCACGGCCCTGGCTGCGGCGCGGTACCCGCGGTTGAAGACCTTTACCTGCGGCTTTGACCTGCGATCGGCGAGCGGTCTGGAACTCGGCTTCGATGAGCGTGCCAACGCCGAGTTCATGTCCTATGTCTTCAAGACGGAGCATTACGAAGTCGTCTTGAAGTCCGGTGACATGGAGCACGCCATGCCGCGGCTGACGCGCCACCTCGAAGAGCCCAGAATCGGGCAGAGCTATCCGAACTTCTATGCGGCGCACCTGGCAAGCCGTTTCGTCAAGGTGGTCCTGTCGGGCGCGGCAGGCGACGAACTGTTTGGCGGCTATCCGTGGCGTTACTATCGCGCGGTCGTCAACGCCGACTTCGACGACTACATCGACAAGTACTACGTTTACTGGCAGCGGCTGTTGCCCAACCGCATCATCAGGCAGTTGTTCACGCCGATCTGGCCATCCGTACAGCACGTCTGGACCCGCGACATTTTCCGCGGCGTGTTTGCGCACAACGCGTCGGAATTGACACGGCCCGAAGACTACGTCAATCACTCCCTCTACTTCGAGGCCAAGACCTTCCTGCACGGCCTGCTCGTGGTCGAAGACAAGTTGAGCATGGCCCATGGCCTGGAGACGCGTGTCCCCTTCCTCGACAACGACCTGGTCGACTTCGCCATGAAGGTGCCGGTGCGGCTCAAGCTGGCCAACCTCGCGGAAGTGGTGCGATTGAACGAGAACGAACCCGGCCCCAAAGGCGCCAGCTTCTTCCAGCGAACCAACGACGGCAAGCTGCTGCTGCGGACGGCGATGAGCCGCTACATTCCGCCGGAAGTCATCAATCGCGAGAAGCAGGGATTCTCGGCGCCCGACGCCAGCTGGTTCAAGGGCGACAGCATCGAGTACGTCAAGCGCCGCCTGCTGGGCACGCAGGCGCGGGTGTTCGAATACATGGACCGCGACATCGTGCACCGGCTCGTCAACGATCATCTGTCCGGGCAGGAGAACCGCCGGCTGCTGATCTGGTCGCTGCTGAACGTCGAAAGCTGGTGCGACCAATTCCTGTGAGCAACCACAAGGACGCCATGACGGATCCTGAATTCGACGCACTCGTGGCGCAGTTGCGGGAGCTCTATGCCGCGCTGCGCGATCAAACGCGCAAGCGATGGAACCGCGACCTGCCGCTCGAGGAGATGTTGTTCGACCGGTGGGAGCGTGCGCGCTCGCTGGGGTTCGGCAACGGCACGAGCATCTACCACAGCGCCTACGTGTTCGGTGACGTGCGCGTCGGTGAAAATACGTGGATCGGGCCGATGACGGTGCTCGAGGGGTCTGGCGGCATCACCATCGGCTCGAACTGCAGCATCAGTTCCGGCGTCCAGATCTTCACGCACGACTCGGTGCAATGGGCGCTGTCAGGCGGCAAAGCGCCATATGAGAAAGCGCCGGTCACGATCGGCGATCGCTGCTACATCGGCAGCCAGACGGTGATCGCCAAAGGTGTCACGATCGGCGACCACTCCGTGATCGGCGCGTGTTCCTTCGTGAACGAGGACGTCCCGCCGTACACGATCGCGGCAGGGGCGCCGGCTCGCCCGCGCGGTCCCGTCACGATCAATCCGCATGACTAACGCCGAGCGCTTTCACTTCAACGACTTCACGCGCGAGAACTATTCGCGCCTGCTGTCGCTGGCCAAAGCGCAGTATCGCTTCAGGTTGTTCCACGACTGGCAGCCGTCCGAGCGATTCGTGCTGTGGCGGCATGATGTCGACTTTTCGCCGCAAGCGGCGGTGCGGCTTGCCGAGCGGGAAGCTGCCGCCGGTGTCGTGGCGACGTACTTCGTGTGGTTGCATAGCGACTTCTACAATGCGCTCGAGCGTGATGTGACCGACTGCATCCGCGCCATTGCTTCGCTTGGTCACGATGTCGGGTTGCACTTCGACGCGGAGTACGCCGGAGTGACGACCGCGGCGGGGCTGGCGGCCGCACTTCCCGGAGAGCAACGGATCCTCGAAGGCGTCGCCCAGCGAGACGTGCGCGTGTTCTCGTTTCACAATCCGACGGCCGCCACCCGCGAGCTCGGCGCGCGTGAATACGCCGGGTTGCTGAATGCCGCGGCCGATGTGTATTACTCGGACATCGCGTTTTGCTCGGACTCCAACGGTTATTGGCGCGATCGCCGTCTCGAAGACGTGCTGGTGGCCGCGACCGACGAGCGTCTCCAGGTGCTGACGCATCCCGAGATGTGGCAGGACGCGCCGATGTCGCCGCGGCAGCGTGTCGAACGCTGCATCGATGGACGAGCGCAGCGTACGCGCGAGCGCTATGAGCGGTTGCTGCGCGTCAACGGGCGGAACGACATTGGCGTCGACTGAACAGGACGGCGAGCGGGTTCGGCTGTCCGAACTTGCCGATGCCGATTCGCCGACCTTGTTCACCTGGATCAATGACCGCGCGCTCGTCGAGTTGAGCAGCACCTTCAAGCCAGTGGACCGGGCGGACCACGATCGCTGGTTTGCCACGATTCGAACCCGCCCGGACACGCGGATCTTCGCGATTCGGACTACCGCCGACGATCGCCTGATCGGAACCTGTCAGCTGCTGAACATCGATCCCCGCGCGCAGAGCGCCGAGCTGCAGATTCGGATCGGCGATCCGGCAGCGCGCGGACGCGGATACGGGACCGAGGCCGTCCGAATGCTGGTGGCCTTTGGCTTCGATCAACTTGACCTCCGACGAATCGCCCTCCACGTGCTGATCACCAATGTCGCGGCGCAACGCACTTATGAAAAGGTCGGCTTCGTTCGCGAAGGCGTCATGCCGGACGCGGCTGTTGTGGGCGGGCAGCCCGTGGATGCCTTGACGATGGCAATCGCGCGTGGCTGATTCCTTGACGCCAGTGGTCGTGGCGATCCACCAGCCGAACTTCTTCCCCTGGTTGGGCTATTTCGACAAGATCGCCAGGGCCGACGTGTTCGTGATGCTTGACGACGTGCAATTCGAGAAATCGGGATCGGGCACGTGGTCCAATCGAGTCAAGTTGATGGTGGCGAAACAGCCGGCGTGGGTGACGATGCCGGTGCGTCGTGACTTCGCCGGCGTTAGGCCCGTGAACGAGATGACGATCGACGATCAGCAGCCGTGGCGCGCCAAGCTGGTGAAGACGCTCAAGGCCAACTATGCGCGGGCCCCGCACTTCGCTGAACTGATGCCGTTCGTGGAGCAGTTGGTGAACACGAACAGCAGCTCGGTCGCCGACTACAACATCACGGTCGTCACCGCGATCCGTGACGCCCTCGGCCTGAGCGGCCGGCCATTTGTCCGGTCTTCGGAACTCGGCGTCGCATCGCGGGCGACGGATCGCCTCATCGACATCGTCAAGGCCGTCGGCGGTACGACCTACCTGGCGGGCGGAGGTGCCGGAGGTTATCAACTCGACGAACAGTTCGCAGCCCGTGGCGTGGCACTCCGCTACCAGGGATTCCAGCATCCGGTCTATGCGCAAGCCGGCGGCGGCGAGTTCGTGCCTGGACTGTCCTGCCTCGACGCTCTCTTTCATTGCGGCCTCTCGGGCACCGCCGATCTCTTGCGACAGACTTCACATCGTGGCTGAACCAATACTGAGCGTGGTGATTCCGGCGTTCAACGAGCGCGACAACATCGGCATTGTCGTCAAGGAAGCCGTCGCCATCCTGGAGGGCCCCGAGGGCGTGCCGTCCTACCAACTGGTGCTGGTCGACGACGGCAGCAGCGACGGAACCGGCGCCGTGATGGACGCCCTCGCGTCGCCATCGATCACGGTGGTTCACCATGAGCGCAATCGCGGCTTTGGCGCGGCGTTGCGGTCGGGTTACGCGGCCGCACGTGGCCAGTTCGTCACCCTCATCACCGGCGACGGAGAGATCGGGGTGGACCAGCCGCTGGCACTGCTGCGCGCAATGGGCACGAACGAATTGATCATCAGCCAGCGAGTGCGTCCCGCAGATGCGTCGCGCACGCTGTTCTCGACGATCTTCGGGTGGATGACGAAGCTGCTGACCGGATTCGAGGCCGCCGAGATGAGCGGCGTGTACGTGATTCGACGCGACGTTCTCCAGGCCATGCCGCTGCGGTCGCAGACCGGCGTTGTCAACTTCGAGATCGTCATTCGTGCCAGTCATCGTGGCTGCGGCATTGCGTCGGGTTGGACGCACGTCCGTCCGCGTCTCAGCGGATCGTCGAAGGTGACGAACGCGCGGACGATGCTGAAAGTGGCGTGGGAGCTGGTGAACTTGCGGCTCGCCATTCTTTCCGGCCGATGAGCACTTCTCTGCGGCGCGTAATCCCAATGCTGATTGGCGTGGCGGTCAGTGCGCTGTTCCTCTGGATGGCGGCACGCAACGTCGAGTGGTCGCGTTTGGTGGACGAGCTCGGCCGCGTGCGCGCGGTTCCGTTTGCGATCGGCGCCGTATTGGCGCTCGGAGCGCTGATTGCCAATGCCTATCGCTGGCGCCTCCTGCTGGGGGAGACCGCGCGCGTCACGGTCGCTGACGCCTTCGACTTCATGGCCATTGGCTACATTTCGGGCCTGGTGATGCCGCAGCGGCTTGGCGACATCGTGAAGGTGGTAATGCTGGCGCGGCGCGGCGGCGCCAGCCGAACCAGCGTGCTTGGGACGGTGGTGGTTGAACGGCTCACCGACATCATCATGCTGTTGGTGCTTGCCGCGATCTTCGTCCTGACCGTCAGGCTTTCGGTGTTGCTGCAAATGAGCCTGATCGTTGTGGCTCTTGCCGCCGCGGCCACAGTGCTCGTCATTCGTTACCACCGTACGCTGTCGCCGCCATTGTTCTCGCTGGCCCGGAAGGTGGCGCCGGGGCGGATCATCGACGTCGTCGAGGCTCAGGTTGAGAAGCTGGCGGCGGGTCTCGAGGTCGCGCGCGATGGTCGCGGGTTCGCGACCGCAATGCTGCTCGCCGCCCTCGCCTGGGTGCTATCGGGCATCAGCATGGGCGCCTACGTATCCGCCTTCAATCTGCCGGTAAGCTGGTATGCCGGCTTCCTTGTCATCCTGCTCACCAATCTTGGCGGCATCCTGCCGTCGTCGCCGGGTTCGATCGGCGTGTATCACTACATGACCATCCTTGCGCTGGGCACGTGGTCGGTCGATCAGACGTCGGCCATGTCGTTTGCGATCGTGACGCATGCCATGACGATGTTGTTGATCATGGTGACGGGATTCTGGGCGTTGACACGGCAGGGCCTGAGCCTGCGATCCGTGCGGGACGGAGCGGTGTCGTGAGCGTGCTGTCGTCACGTCTGGCGCGCGGCGTGCTCGTCGTCGCAGGACTCGGCGCGCTGTTGTGGGCCCAGTATTTCCTCAGGCACACGCTCGAGCAGTCCGACACCCGTATCTACTCCTTCTTCGAAGTGTTCTTTGCGACGGTATGGGGGCCGCTGTTCTCGGCAGACCAACCCTGGTGGAAGTTGCTCGTACCGATTCCCGAACTGGGCGGCGCCTGGGTCGCGACAACGCTGATCGTTACCCGGCTTGTGGAAATGCAGTTGACGCCGCCGGTCACGTGGTACGTGTTCAACGCGCTGCTGCTGGTGGCGTCGTTCGCGCTGTCGTGGTTTGCGTTCCGGTCGCTTGCATTCAGCTTCACGCTGGCCATTTGCATGGGCTTTGGCACGCAGCTCTATGCGACCTACGGCGTACCCGGCGCGATGGGCCTGCTGCTGCTGTTGATCTACTACGAAGTGGCGCTGCTCGCCGGCTTGCGCATGGTCCAAGGCAGCGGGCCGGTCTGGTTCTGGCGCGGGCTGTTCGTGCTCTCGGTGCTCGTGATGGCCATCGGCTATGAGGGGTGGCTCGATTTCGCATCGTTCCTGTGGCTTGCCATTCCGCTGACCGCCATCGTCGCTCGGCGCTTCAACAAGACGGAATGGATACCGGGCTTGCGCTTCGGGGCGGTGTTTCTGGCCGTCGTGTGCGTGGTGTACGTCTACGTGAAGGTGAACTTCGGTTACGGCCAGATGCAGGGCTCCGAGTCGGACGTGATCTTCAACTATCCGACCCTCGCGCCGAAGCTCGAAGATTTCATGTCCAACGTGGTCAGCCAGTTGTACATCGTGCTGACGAACTTCCTGCCGGGCGCATTTGCCTCTTCAACGGCGTTTCTCTCGCTGGGTGGCGACGAGTTGGTGAGACTGCAGGGGCCTTATAACCCTGCGTTCTCGTACTTGGTCGTGATGCAGTCGATGTTTCTCTGGCGGTACTACGCCGGCGCCGCGTTCGTGGTGTTCTCGTTCGTGATGTATCGCGTGATCCGGCGCAGCGTGACCACCTGGTCGGCCGACACGTTTGCGATGTCGATATTCCTGCTGATGACGTTCGCGACCGGAGCCACGCACGCGATCGTGAAGGCCCGGGCAATGAACAGCATGCCGCTGCTCGGCTATCACGTGATCGTGGGGGTGCTTGGCATCGCGCTGGTGTTGTCCCTGATTGCGAAGATGGTGATAGATCGCCGCCGGCCTGGCGGAGTGGCGGTCGTGGCCCTGATCTGGGTGACCGTGTTCTACAGCGCCCTCTCGCGCCCCGAAATGCTGGGGCACATGGCGTCGCAGGTCGGACTCGGCGAAGGCATCTATCCCAATCCTCGAGCCACGCTCGCGGCGCTCATGGGTGGAACGGCTCCCGCAGCGCCGGGTGCCGTGGGCTATCACCTGACGAAACTCAAGACGAAGGTCGATCTGCCAGCGGGGTCGTTTGGCGCGGTTGCCGACCCGTTGCCGAGCCTTGCGCCGCCGATGCCTGAGTGGACGCTGGCCGCCACCGTGACGGGCGCGGCGACCGAAGGCGGGTATCGAGTCACGGGTGACGAGACGGAAGGCGGCTACCAGG
>DATMJU010000148.1:0-4919 GCA_035553795.1 Vicinamibacterales bacterium | reverse complement strand
AGAGCAGGCGGCACAGATTTCGCCACCCGTCCTGCGACGCGCAGAGGACGGGGAGAGTGAACGTGTGGGCCTGGGACTTGGGGCCTGGGGCGTGACGACCTGACGACCTGACACCCTGACTGCCTGACGCCCTGGCGACCTGGCTCCCTGTCTCGATCGTGATCTCCGCCCCAATCAGCGGACGAATCCCGGCAGCCAGCGCCGCTTTATGGAAGCGCGGCGCGCCGGACACGCCGTCGCGATCGAGCAGCGCGACGGCCGGATAGCCGAGCATCGCGGCCCGATCGATCAGGACTTCGGGCAGCGACGCCGAGCGCAGAAAACTGAAGGCAGAAGAAGTATGAAGCTCGATGTACGCAGTCACGGACGCCAACCACAGAGGACACAGAAAACACCGAGCTAATCAATCACGCCTTCGAGGAACCACTGACCGACTTCACGTTCGACGACGAGTCGATACACCGTGCCGTCGTGCATGGCGACATCCCACTCGTCGCGATCCCATCCGCCTTCGCGGCCGAAGGCCGCTTCGGCGCGATGGTCTCGCCGTAGCTCCCCTGCTTCTTCTGGAGCGGCGCCCGCCGCCGCGCGTTCCGCGCTATGGCGCGGCCTCGCCGTAGCAGCCTCCGGCTGCGAAGGCGGGGACCACCAATTCCCTGAAGTTCTCCACGGCCCTGCCGCTTGCGCGATCGCGCCGCTCGAAAACCCCTGGCGATCGGTCTGGACGCGCACCGGCCGGCCTTCGCTCACCACGACGCGCGTGGGGATGGGGAATCTGAATCGGCGTAAAGCCGACTTCAATTCGGCGATTGATGATTCCTTGATTGGGTGACTGTTGGGTGATTGACGATTGTCAATTCCGCGATTAATTGACGATTGACGATCGTCATTCGCCAAACAGTCGTCAATCGTCGATTTGAAATCACTCATTTCAAACGCCCCTGGTTTCCAGCTGTCCACCAGCACCGGCGATCCCACATGACTGGCGCCCATCAACGCCGACAACCTCGCCGTCAACGTCGTCACTTGCTCGGGCGCGGGCTGCGCGCGCTCCAGCAGCGTCCACTGCAGCACGCGCGCCGGCGTCGGCTCGATGAACACGCGCACGATGTCGATCGGCGCGTCGGGCGGATGCGATTCCAGGTCGAGCAGGATCAGCGTGCGCAGCGTCTTCGGATCGCGCATCGGCGCCGGCAGTTGCAGCGTGCGCGTGAAGACGGTGCGCGAAGTGAGGCGCAGCGACGTATAGATCACCGCCGCGCCGCGATCGGCGCGTTCGAGACGTTCGGCCAGCGGCTCGAGCAGCCGCGCCAGCACGAACGACAGCGGCTCGAGGCCTTCGATCGGCCATTCGAGTTCGAGCGCCGCTTCGAACGGCACTTCGTCCACCCACGGCACCATCGGCCGCGCATCCATGCCGCGCGCAAGCGATTGCCACATCGCGCCGCGCTCGCCAAGCCGCTCATGGATCTCCGGCCCCGACAGCGCCGTCAACGCGCCCAGCGTGCGAATGCCCCACTTGGTCAGAATCTCGAGCAGGCGATTCTCTGGCGCGGAGCGTTTACCGCGGCTGGCTTGATGCGTCGACCGCGGATGATGCCAACCCGCGCCCTGGGATTCAGGGGCGCGGTCTCGCCGTCGCTCATCAGGCGTCTGAGGAGCGGAGGCGGACAGTTTCTCAAACTGATCGAGCACTCCAACGCTTAACGGTGAGAGCGCGATCGCTTCTTTCCCCGGCATCACCACCGTGAGCCCGGGACTGCCGAGTGCTAGAAGCGTCGCCGCCGTCTGCGTAGACGCAATTGCAATTCGCGGGGCAGGAATTCCTGCAACAGGAATTCCTGCGACAGTATTTCCTAGAGCGGCTTCACCAGGAGAGAGTTTCGAAAGCGCATCGCGAAGGTGATCTCCTAATTCCTGCGGGCTGCCAAACAGGCGCGACAGGCCGTTCGCATCCAGCAGGACGACCTGCCCAAGGGTTTCAAACCGGGGCGTGAACGCGCGCGCCACGTCAATGAGCGCGGCCGTCGGCACCGACGGCGCATACAAGGCGGCAAACATCGCTACACCGCGTTGATGAGCGAGGTCTGCGTGGTAAGGCCCTGGCTGTTCGACCACCGCGCGGCGCTGATGGCCGCGCGCGCGCGAACGCCGGACACGCGGCGCGATCGATCGTGATCGCCCTTCCACAGCACCTGCTGATCGCCACCCAGCACAATCGAGCGGCCACCGGTGCTGCGCGACACTGGCTGCGCGGCCAGGATCAGCACCGCGGTATCGCTGCCTTCGATGGCGCGCTCGACCCGGAACCACGTCGCGGCCGGCAGGCGGCGCAGCGCGGCGGCCGGCACGTCGATCAGATCCACCACCACCAGCGTGCACACGCCGGACTGCACGACGAGATTGAGCGCCTTGATGGCGCGATCGATGACGCGCTCCACGAATGTGCCGGGCCCGTTGACCGCGCGTCCGCCTTCGCGGCCGGAGGCCGCTACGGCGAGATCTCGCCGTAGCTCGCGAGAAACGTGGCGAGCGTAGGCGGACACGCCGGGCAGCCACGCGGGATCGACGGCGACCGTGGTCTTCGACACGGCTTGCCCTCGCACCCACAACACACGCGACAAATCTATTCCGCACGCCTGCGCCGTCGGCGGATCGAAGCGATCAAAGGTATCAATGAGCGCTACCGATTCACCGCGGCGGGTGGCGGCGGCGAGCGCGGCCCATGCCACGCTCGTGCGCCCGGACGAAACCGGCCCCACCACTTCCGAGACTTGGCCTCGCGGCAAGCCACCGGCTAGTCCGCGATCAAACGCCGCGGAATCTAGTGGAGCAACAGCGTCTTCGCCCAGACGTTCGGGCAATGCAGAGGTGAGCGTGCGATCGAGCTTTTTCTCTTTGAGAAGGGCTTCAACGGTGGCGCGGGCGGCCATGGGTTCACCTCTGATTCGCTAAACTTTCGCCATTATAGACGGCTTCAAGCGAATGTAAAGCGAAACAGCGGGCGCCGTGACAGGTGAGGTCAATTGCGCCTAAATGCGCCTGAAAAGACGTCTCGCCGCGACGCACCTGCATTACCGTATGAGGTGTGAAGCGAAGGGTCACGGCCTTCGGGATTCTGGCGCTGCTCGGCATCTGCGCCACCGCTACCGCCCAGATCTGGATGGGCGGTTTCGGCGGCCGCACGCCGCCACGCTTCCCCACCGCGACCTCGTTCGGCGGCGGCTTCAACTTCTGCCGCGTGATGTTCACCAGCGATCATCGCGAGAAACAGGGCTGGGCCACCGACTATCCCGGCGCCGACATCAACTTCAGCGTCCGCATCGGCGAGCTCACCAAGATCCAGGTGAAGATGACCGACGACGGCGAAGGCGGGCAGGATCCCGACGCGGTCGTCGTCCGGCTCACGGATGACGCGCTGTTTCAGTGCCCGTTCATCTTCATGGAAGACGCCGGCACGCTGCGGCTCAGGCCCGCCGAGATCACGCGCCTGCAGGATTACCTGCTCAAAGGCGGCTTCCTGCTCGTGTCGGATTATCACGGCAGCTGGGCACGCGAACAGTTCGAAGAAGAAATCGCGCGCGTGTTGCCGCCGGCGCGCTTCCCGGTCCGGAACATCACCCCGCCAAACGCGCACCCGATGTGGCAGACGATGTTCCCGGTGTCGAAGCTGCCGCAGATGGCGTCCATCGCCACGTGGCGCCGCACCGGCGGTGACGTGATCGAGCGATGGAACGAAGACGGCTCCCCTCCCGCTGCATATGGCATCGCGGATGAAGACGGCCGCCTGATGGTGGTGATGGTGCACAACACGGATCTCCCGGATCCGTGGGAGCGCGAAGGCGAGGACCGCGGCTACTTCTACCAGTTCTCACCGGACGCCTATGCGGTCGGCATCGACATCCTTCTCTACGCGATGACGCACTAAGAACAAGATTCCAGGGGTTCCAAGGGTTCCGAGGGTTCCAAGGGTTCCAAGGCTTCGTTCTGATGGTGTTTCACGTTCGGTGAGCAAGTCCCACAGTTAACCGGGCGCAGACTTCAACTGATTCATTTCACATAGCCCTCGTCATCGCCAACTATTGATGGACGTATGACGAAGGAACGACGCAGAACGCCAGAAATGTCAGCGCGACGCGTGTCGGGTCGAGGTCCAACGTTGGCGTCCGCTCCATCCGCGACGCCACTAACGGATCGAGCTGGACAGCGATTACCAGACCTGAAGCCGGAGAACCACTACGCCTCATGCAGGCGTAGTGCAAAGGTACTCCGCTAGTAGCACAAAAGGACGTAGTGCCAGTGACCTTGCCCGGCCGAAATCCACTTGCAAATATTGACTGGCGATTCAGGTCGTCGGTACCGTGAAACCACACCAATGGGTCCTGTTCCAGAATCAAATCGAACAGCTGAAACGCATTCCGTTCCGTCGGCGTGCGAAACGGATGCTGGTGGAATGACGGGGCGAAAACGTGAGGCATTTACAATCCCGGCGAATCGCTATCGCGCCTCACATTAACGCATCACTGCTTAGACACGAGTCTGTCTGCAGCAAGCTGGAACATTCCCTTTAACTTCTGCAGATCGCTGAGGTTTATAAAGCGCTTGGCCTTCAGGACGCGACCAGCCTGGATTGCGTACTGAACCTCTCCTCTAGAGTTGTTGAACGCGATCAGCAAAAGGTCGCCTTTAGTTCGATATCGCACTTCAAAATTCTTGAAGGTGGTGGGGTTTGCTTTCAGCTGCATTAGGGCATCGACGCCGCGGACAAGGTCACCCACTTCGTCGCCATCGACGAACGCGGTCTCCTCGCGATACTGGCTCTCTGTGATAGTGATCGTCATTCCTCGAACGGAGTCATCACCGCCCCGAAGCTCCCGAAGCTCGATGACGACGAGCCCTGAGGTACTGAAACCTGGGGC
>DATMJU010000147.1:0-3116 GCA_035553795.1 Vicinamibacterales bacterium | reverse complement strand
GCGGTCGACAGCGCCGCAATCGCGCGGTGCAGACGCTGGCGCTGTTCGGCGGGAAGCGTATCGAGTTGCCGCCAGTCGCCGGCGATCTGCTCGAGCCACGCGAGCGCGCGTTCGGGAGCGCCGCCTGGCGTTTCATCCTTGGACACATTCTCCAGAGTAGCCGAAACCACCAGGCGAACGCGCCGGCCGCTCTATGATGTGAGGACACATGCTCGAGATCTTTCGCAAGGTCGCCCTCGTCGAGGGCGTCACCACCGTTCTGCTGTTCTTCGTCGCGATGCCGCTCAAGTACCTGGCCGGGCAGCCGTGGATGGTCCCACCGGTCGGCTGGCTGCACGGCATCGCGTTTGTCGTGTATGTCGCGATGATGGTCGTCACGTTCAGGAGTCTGCGCATTGACACCGCGGGCTGGATGCGCACCTTCGTTGCGGCCCTGGTGCCGCTCGGCACTTTCGTCAACGATGCGTGGCTGAGGCGGCTGGCCGAGAAGCACAGCTCACCGCGCCGGCGGTGACCGCGGTGCTACCCTGCTTGGATGTTCGTCTTCTTCTCCAACAAGCTGGGCTGCCTCGGGTCGATCGGTCTTTCCGTGGCTGGCACTGCTGTGCTGCTGTTGTTGATGCGCAGCTGCGCCTGAGCGGTCCTACCGCGGCAGCCTGGCTGCGCTCACGCAGTAGCCGATGATCGCGCTGCTCCCGTAGCCGACGAGTGGAGTCGGGTAATTCCCGATGAGCGCGAAGGCCACAACCGCAAGCCACGTCGCGCCAAACACCGCGAACACCGCGCTCTCCTTGGTGCGCGGGCCCAGCATCGCGGCCGCAGGCAACAGCAAGATGAGCAGGCCGGCGACGATTACGATGCCGGCCTGCACATGGAACGCAAACGCCGAGCGCACCACCTGCTCGACGAATAAAACCGGCGGCACCACATCAGGCTTCAACATCGCGCCAGCGAATCCGAACAGCGCGGCGGCCAGAGCGACCGTGACCGGGGCCTCTCTCCGCTGCAGCCAAAGTGCCGCAAGACCGGCCGCAAGCGTGCCGGACATGGCGCGATCGGGCTGCATCGCCAGACCGACGCTGGCAATCATGAGGCCTACCGACGACAGCCATCGACGATTTCTCGCAAACTGCATCAACGCCAGAGGCAACAGGATCAGGCTCGGCTGAATGGACAGACCGGCGATGCGAAACCAGCGCGTTGCGCCATCGATCTGAACGCCAAACAGCGCGGTCGCCAGCAAGATCGTTCCAATGATCAGCGGCATCGCACCGCTCTTCCTGGCGTCCGGCACCCGGCCGCGGCTCATCAGCACTGCCACGAAGAAGCCAACGACCAGCGCGGCGATGTTGATGATGATGTATTGCCGCGGCGCGCCTGCGGCGAACATGAAGATCGAGCCAAGCGCGACGCTCGACGCCGCGCACAGCCACGTGAAAATTGTCACAATACTGAGCGAGTATCTCCCATTTCTACTCGTCCCTCAGTGCCACGACGGGATCGACACGGGTCGCTCGCATCGCGGGGATGAGGATCGCTACGGCCGCAGTCACCGCCAAACCCATCGGCACCAGCGAGAACGTGGTGACGTCCATCGGGCTCACGTTGAACAACATGCTGGCCATCACCCGAGACAGGGCGAACGCGCCGATCAGGCCGAGCACGATGCCGGCAATCGTGAGTTCCATGCCCTGGCGCAGGACCATCGCCAGGATTCGGCTCCGCTCGGCCCCCAGCGCCATCCGCAAGCCGATGTCGTGAGCGCCCTGCGCCACGAGATGCGACATCACCCCATAGACGCCGACCACGGCAAGGATTAACGCAAACAACGCAAACGCGCCCAGCATCACCGCGGAGAAGCGCTGACGGGCCATCGACGCCCCCATGCGGTCGGTCATCGTCTGCATGTCGCTGACGGTGATGGACGGGTCGAGTTCCCGAAGCTTCCGCGCCAGCGCGGCGCCGACGCTGGCCGGATCGCCAGTCGTTCTCGCCACATGCCAGGTGCCGAAGGTGCTCGGCCGGTAGAAGACGATGCGGCCGTCGACGTCGAGACCGTATTGCTTGACGGTGCCGACCACGCCGACGATGGTCATCTTCTGTTCGGGATCGAACCACAACTGCTTGCCAATCGCGCCCTCGGGGAAGAATCGATCGGCGAACTTCTGGTCGATGATCACAACCTGCGCTGCGTTCATCGGCAGGTCACTGTTCTCGAAGAAGCGGCCTTGCTTCAGGGGAATCTTCATCGCCCGAAAGTAGTCGACGGTGACGCCACGCTGATCGACCTGGAGTTCCTGGCCGGGCGGCGGCGTCCAGCCTTCAACATTGATCGATCCCCATCCGACAGATGACGTAAACGGCAGCGCCGTCACGAAGCCGCGCGACTGGACCCCGGGTACGGCAGACAGCGCCTCGTTGATCGGGCCGTAATAAGCGATCGCCTCATCCCGGTTGCGCAACTGGCGCGCGGTCCCGCCGACGCGCATCGACACCACGCCGTCGGGCTCGAAGCCCGGTGACACCTGTTGCAGCTCAACGAAGCTTCGCAGCAACAGACCGGCGCCGATCAGCAGCATCAGCGAAATCGCCACTTCGGCCACCACCAGCACCCCGCGGAGGCGTCCGCGCGAGCTGCCGAGGCCACCGTCGCCCTGCGAGTTGCGGCCTCCCGTCTTCATCGACGAGGTCAGGTCGACGCGCGCCGCGCGCAAGGCCGGCACCAATCCAAACAGCAGGCCTGTGAGGGCGGCGATCGCGAACGTGAAGGCGAGGACGTTGCCGTCCAGCGTGATCGCTTCGATGCGGGGAATGTTGCCGGGATTAATCGACTTCACAACCTGGATCGCCGCCTGCGCCACCAGCAAGCCGGCCACGCCGCCGAGCAGTCCCAGCAGCAGGCTCTCGGTCAACAGCTGTCGAACCACGCGCTTCCAGCTCGCGCCCAGCGCCGTGCGCACCGCCACTTCCTTCTGGCGGCCCGACGCGCGCGTCAGCAGCAGATTGGCCACGTTGACGCACGCGATCAGCAGGACCAGCGCGACGAAGCCAAGCAGCACCAGGATCGCGAGCCTGACGTTACCCACGACCGACTCGACCAGCGAGACGGTGTCGAT
>DATMJU010000146.1:0-2037 GCA_035553795.1 Vicinamibacterales bacterium | reverse complement strand
GTTCGAGCAGCAGGGCGTCGCGAACGTCCTGAACGACCTCTTCATCTCCATCAAGGTCGATCGCGAAGAGCGTCCTGACGTCGACCGCGTCTACATGACCTTCGTCCAGGCGACGACTGGGTCTGGCGGCTGGCCGATGAGCGTCTGGCTGACGCCTGACCTGCAGCCCTTCTACGGTGGCACCTATTTTCCGCCGGCGGCGCAGTGGGGGCGTCCGGCGTTCGTTGACGTGCTCAAGGAGATCGCGCGCGCGTGGCGCGACGACCGTCTCAAGGTCGTCAAGTCCGCCGCCGACATCGTCGAGCGCCTTGCCGTGATGGCGCGAGGGCAGGACGAGCGCCTCGAGCCGGCTGAGTCGGCGCTCACCAAGACCTTTCAGCAGTTCGAACAGTCTTTCGATCGCAAGCGCGGCGGCTTTGGTGACGCGCCGAAGTTTCCGCGGCCCAGCGAGCTGCTGTTCCTGCTTCGCGAGTCAGCGCGCACGGGCAATGACACGGGGCGGATCATGGTGGTGCAGACGCTGCGCTCGATGGCGCTTGGCGGGATGCGCGATCACATCGGCGGCGGCTTCCATCGCTATTCGGTGGACGGCGACTGGCGCGTGCCGCACTTCGAGAAGATGTTGTACGACCAGGCCCAGATCGTCCTGGCCTGCCTCGAGGCGGCGCAGATCAACAACGATCCGTTCTTCGCGCAGATCGCCGAAGACACCTTGCAGTACGTCCGCCGCGACATGACCGACGCGCGAGGCGGCTTCTTCTCGGCCGAGGACGCAGATAGTTTGCCTCTGGACACCGCGGACCAACCCACGCCCCACGACCCAGGACCCACGACCCACAAGGTCGAAGGCGCCTTCTACGTCTGGACCGCAGACGAGATCATCCGCCTGCTCGGCGACGCGGCGCCGGTGTTCGTCGGCCGCTACGGCATCCTGCCGGCCGGCAACGCGCCGTTCGATCCGCAGCAGGAGTTCGTCAACAAGAACATCCTGCATACGGCGCTGCCGATTGCGGACATCGCCAAGGCGGTCAAGAAGACGCCGTTCGAAGTCGCGGACTCGCTGCTTCAGTCACGCCGCATCCTCTTTGATGCCCGGGAGCGGCGCCCTCGCCCGCAACTCGATGACAAGGTGCTGACGGCGTGGAACGGCTTGATGATTGCGGCGTTTGCGCGCGCGTCGCGCGTCCTTGGCGGCGGAGCGCTCGGCCAGGACAACGTCGAGGATCCAACGGCCGCGCACCTGCAGAGCGCGACCAACGCAGCGACGTTCATGCGCGATGTGATGTGGAAGGCGGGCGAGCGGCGCCTGTTGCGCCGGTACCGTGCCGGTGACGCGGCGATCGACGCCTTTGCGGAGGACTACGCGTATCTGATCTTCGGCCTCCTCGAGCTGTTCCAGGCCTCGGGTGACCCGCAGTGGCTCACTTTCGCGCGCGATTTGCAGACGCGCCAGGATGAGTTGTTCTGGGATGCGGAAAGCGGCGGCTGGTTCAGCACCACCGGCGCGGATCCTTCGGTGCTGGTGCGCATGAAAGAGGACTACGATGGCGCGGAGCCGGCGCCGACGTCGGTCTCGGCGATGAACCTGCTGACGCTGGCGCACCTGACCGGTGAGAAGGCGTACTCGGATCGCGCGGCCGAGGCCCTCGCGTCATTCGGTGGCCGGCTGGAGCAGATGGGACGCGCGGTGCCGTTCATGGCCTGCGTGCTGTCAACGTCGCTCGCGACCGCCGAACAGATCGTGATTGTGGGCAAGCGGGACGCGGCGGATACGCGGGCGATGTGGAACGCCGCGCATAAGTTGTATCGTCCGTTTGCCGTGATGACCCTGGTGGACCCCTCGCAACAGGAAGGACTGGCCGAGCACATGCCGTGGATTGCGTCGATGAAGATGGTGGACGGCAAGGCGACGGCCTACGTCTGCAAGGGATTTGCGTGCGACGCGCCGTCGACCGATCCGGAAGTGCTGGCGCCGCGGGTTGTTGAAGAAGGCGGAGACGCATGAGCGCGCTTGTTGAAGTGTTCTCGAGCCGTAAC
>DATMJU010000145.1:0-4368 GCA_035553795.1 Vicinamibacterales bacterium | reverse complement strand
ACCGGGATCCCATACTTCGTGTCGTCATAGCCGTAGCTGAGACCGGCATAGGCGTTCTCCCCAGTCCAGGCCGCGCCGATTTGTCCCATCGCCATGCGTGATTGCGAGTTGTCGACCTCGCCATCGGGCGTCTGGTAATTGCCGGCGCGGCGTCCGGCGCCGCCGAGGTGCAGCGCGAAGCGCCCATTGCCGACGTGAATGTCCCCGGCGCCTCCTGCGTGACCGCCGTTGCTGCCGAAATCGAACGTCAGGTTGCCGGATGGCCGCGTCGTCGGCTGGGTGGGGATCTGATCGGTGATGACATTGACCAGGCCGCCGATGGCGTTGGCGCCGTATAGCAGCGTCGCCGGGCCGCGAACCACCTCGATCTTCCTCGCCGCGGCGGGATTCACCGGCACACCGTGGTCGCCAGATTGACTGGAGAGATCACCCATGCGCTGGCCGTCTTCGAGCACCACCACGCGGTCGCCGTCGAGACCACGGATCACGGGGCGCGCCGGGCCAGGCCCGAACGAACGCATCGTCACACCCGGCGCTTCCGCCAGCGTGGCTCCGATTGTCGATTCCAGTTGTTTTGCCAGGTCCTGGCCGGACAACACGGTGGTGGGTTGATACGACTCGAACTGCGGACGCGCGTTCGGACTGACCGAGACGACCTCGGCGAAGTGCAGGTCAAAATCGATGGCGATGTTCAGCGTTTGCGGCGCCGCGCCGACCGTGACCTCTGTCCTTCGCGTGCTGTAGCCTTCCGCGCGAACGCCGATGTGGTACTGGCCGGGCGCAACGCCGTCAAACCTGTACGAGCCGTCGCTGCCCGTCCGGACCTCGCGCCGCAACTCGTCGATGATCACAAGCGCGCCCGATAGCGGCTGGTTGTTCTCCGACTGCGTGATCACACCGCTGAGCGTGGTCCCAGTCTGCGCGTGCGCGGCGACAGACAGGCCAAAGGCGAACAAGATTGCGAGACTGCTCCGAATCATAGTGATCAAGCGTAACGCCGGGCGGCCGGACGGCGAACCAATTGCGCGTCAAACATCACGAATTCTCAACGAATGGTCGGTTTGGACCAATGAATGGATGTCAACCGGCGACTGGGAACCGGCGCAGCCGCCGGAATCAGGCCCACGCCAGCAGAAACGCCGGCACGAGCAGCGCGCCGGCGGCGGTGGCAACCCTCGTCCACACCATTGCGGTCGCCTCCTCGACGAACGTGAATGACGGCAGGGTGTCGAGCGCGCGCACCTGTGCCTTCGCGAAGATCAGCGGCACGAAGTGGCCCCGCCATGCCGCGTGGAAGGCATCGACCTGCTGGAGAAAATGCTGATGCCGGGCGGTGCCGGTGCCCGCGATGTCATTCAGGGCGTTCTGCATCAGGATCGCGGGCGACAGAAACTGCAATCGATTCAGCGTCGCCTGCTGCGCGGCGATTTGCCGTTCGTAGCGAAGCACGACCGGTCGCACCCGGGTCTCGACGTCGTCATTGACGGCAACCCGGACGACGTTGAAGTCGGTCATTGCCTGGGCCGCGTCCCCGGTCGCCAGTTCTGGATGGTCTTCGTAGTAGCGGGCCAGCAGCTTGCTGCCTTCTTTGTTGGCTTCGTCGCTGGCCTCGCGAACGGCCTGGACCAGCTCGACACGGGACGGCACGGGGTACACCGACGTGGCGATGAGGTTGAACAGAGAGGGCGTCATCACCACGAACGCCAGCCATGTCGTCGCCAGGATGGTGGCATTGGCGGTGGACGACCGGCCGAGCGAGGCGACGAATATCGACAGGCCGAACCAGAACGCTGCGTACGCCGACACTGCGGCGATCCACATCAGCAGGCGCGGCGCCGCGCCAGGCGCCGTCAGGTCCGCTCCGGTGATCAGCAGCGCGGCCGCCGACAACACGACCAGCACGCCGACCAGCAGCGCGCCGCGCAGCGCGACCTTACCCCTGACCAGCGTGGCGGTCGAGACCGGTTGCGACAGCACCAGCGCGAGCGTGCCCTGCTCTTTCTCGGCGGACACCATGTTGTAGGTGAGCGCGAGGATCAGCAGCGGAAGAAAGAAGATGATCACGAACGCAAGATCGAACCGGCCCGCCAGCAGTCGATTCGGATTCTCGATCTCGGTCGCCGACACAATGTTCTCGCGGGCGTCGGTCGTCACCTTGAAGTAGTACGGCAGCAGGTCGCTCTGGCCAATCGCGACCGCTGCCAGCGGCGCCGGCGGGAGGGTGGCGTACTTCGGACCGAGCCGTCCGCCAAGGTTGCTGGGGCTGCGGGGATCGGCAAATGGCGAGACCGTTGCGCCGGGTTGGCTCAGCGCGTGGATCTGCTTCCCCAACGCGTCGTAACGGGACGCCTGTTCCAGATCCGCCTCAGCGATCGCCGCCTGCTGGAATTGCACCCAGCGGGCGCCGTTCCAGACCCCGTAGCCGATCGCCATCACGCACGCGCCGGCGACCAGCCACAGCGTGGCGTCGCCCGACAACTGGCGCCACTCGTGCCGCAGGATGCGCAGCAGCATCAATCCACCCTCAGGCGCGCGGTCGCGCGCGACAGCAGCAACGCGGAGCCGAGCGACCAGCCCGCCAGGATCACCAGGCTCAACGAGCAGTTGGCGATGACCCACGCCGTGGACGGCGCGGTGTATTCGAAGTCGCGCACTTTTTGCCAGAGGGACTGGTCGGCGAGGTAGACCTGACCCTTCTTCTGGTTGAGCGCGATGTCGGCGTTCATCACGCGCTGAATGCCGCGCCGATACTGCTCGGCGGCATTGACGAAGTCGCGATGCTGATTGAAGTCGGTGCCGGCCAAACCCATCGACAGCGACCGTACCGCCAGCATTGGCGCGGCGAGGCCGGCCACCTGCAGCACCTGGTTCTGCCGCTCGTACAAGCTGAACAGGCGGCCGAAGTGCTTGTCGAACACTTCGTTGGCGTGTTCCTCTCCTTCCTGGAGCGAGACGCCCGAGAACGCAATCGGCAACGCATCAACGCTGTCGACGTTGTGCTCCTTGAAAAGTGCCGCCCGCCGCACGTCCAGGCGGCGCGCCATCTCCTGCTGATTGCTCAAGTCCTGCTCGAGGGCACGCTGGAACTGGACCGCCGATGGGGTGGAATGGAGAGCAGCAGCCACGTCGGAGGCCGCCCGCGGCGCGACCAGGCTGTTGGCGAACCAGAATGTCAGCAGCACGATCAGCGACACGCGCGACGACCGGGCGGTCGCCGATACCGCGAGGCCAATGCACGTTAATGCCGCGAAGTAGACGAGATACACGGCCACCATCCATGCGAAGCGCGTGACGTCTCCGCCGAGCAGCCCGTTGCCCGACGACCAGAGGAAC
Organism: Vicinamibacterales bacterium; assembly: GCA_035553795.1. GTDB lineage: Bacteria > Acidobacteriota > Vicinamibacteria > Vicinamibacterales > UBA2999 > 12-FULL-67-14b. The sequence continues at coordinate 1,035 of DATMJU010000145.1, read as the reverse complement.
GCGACAACGCCGATGACAGTGGCCGGGAGCAGCACCAGTCCCAGCGCCACCGCCGTGCCCGCCACCTTCCCAACCGCCAGCCATCTGGACGGAACACCCAGGCTCATCAACTGCCGGAGCGTGCCCTGCTCGCGCTCGCCGGAGAAAGCGGCGAACGTCATCAGGACGATGAACAGCGGCAGCAACACCTGCAGCACCTCGGCGCCGGTCATTTCGCCGAATCGCTGCACCGCCGTTCGATCCTGCGCCGGGCGGAACTTGAACTCGTTCTGCTTGTGCGCCTCCATCCACACCGCCACACCAACGTACGGGTCGATGCCGGTATCGACCATGGCCAGCTGGCTGGTCGGCTTGAAGGCGTACATCCCGTAGTGCGCCGCGGAGTGCGGGTTCTTCTTGTCCTGATTCAACCACTGCGCGCGCGTCGCCGCCCGCGCGGTGTCGTGCTGCCGCGTCAGGTCCGTGTATTTCTTCCAGCCAACCGCCAGCGAGAGCAGCAACAGCGCCAGCACCACCGCGGCCATTACGCGATAGCGGCCGTCGCGCGAGATCTCGCGCAGTTCCTTGCGCGCAATCCGGCTAATCATGCATGTGCTCCAGGTAGACGCGTTCCAGATCGGCGTGGCTGAACTGGTTGGTTCCGTGCACCGCGACCATGCTGCCGCGCTTCATGATGCCGACACGGGTGCCGGATTCCTTGGCCCTGAAGAGGTCGTGCGTCGCCATCAGCACGGCAACACCGTCTCCGCTCAATTGGCGAAGCAGAGCGGAGAACTCGTTGGACGCTTTGGGGTCGAGGCCCGACGTGGGCTCATCGAGCAGCAGCGCCTTCGCGCCCTTCGCGAGCGCAATGGCGATGCCCACCTTCTGGCGCATCCCCTTCGAATAGGTGCCCACGCGGCGGCCGGCGGCGCCCGGCGGCAGGCCGACGCGATCGAAGAACGCGAGTAGTTGGGGCGGCGTGTAATCAGGACGGCCTGCAAGCGCGGCGAAGTACTCGAGATTCTCCAGCCCGGTGAGGTTGCGGTACAGCAT
>DATMJU010000144.1:0-3180 GCA_035553795.1 Vicinamibacterales bacterium | reverse complement strand
GCTTGGCTGGCCCTCGAGCATCTACCTGCTGTCGCAGTTCCGCAGCCGGCCGCTGACCAGCGGCCAGGAGATCTTCATTGGCGCGATGTTCGCCGCGGCGGCGGTGGTCAGCATCGCCACCTTCATTCTCGGCATGCGCACCGGCGTGAAGGCGCTGCAGGAGATGGACCGCACGCCGTCCTAGCGCTACTTCCCAGGGCCGGTCAGGAAATCGATGCGGATCAGCTGAAGATCGCGCGCGTCGTGATTGGCCACGACCTCGCGCTTGCCCGCCTCGACCCAGCGCTCATTGCCTGACGGCAACTCGATCAGCAGCGCTGGTTCCCTGGCGTCGATCGTCTGCTCTTCGTGCGTCGCGATCCTGAGGCGCGTGATGCGCATCTGCTTGTTCTCGTATTTATCGTCCCCGGGCGGCATGCGGTGGCGCAGGTTCCTCGAGCCGTCGCCTTCGGTCTTGAAGAAGATCCGAAGGAAATCGCTCGGCTGCGACGAGTTGTTTTCCGCCGTGTGATGTTCTTCGCGGCCGGTGGCGATGCGTATCCCGCCGGCCTTCACCGGCGGCCTCGTCACGCTGCTGTTGCTGCCGCCGACGTGCTTGAAGGTCACACCCTCTGAGTCCGTCAGGTACACGTAGACGGTCGTTCCCGCGGGATGCGTATGCTCAGGCAGTTTCGCGCCGGCGTCGTAGTGCACACGCACGACGCGGACATGCGGATTCTCGAAGGCGACCTTGTAGCTTCCCGGAATGGTCTTCGTGGGATCCTGGGCTGCCACATCAGCCGTCATCGGCGCCATCAGTGCCACCGCGATCAGTAATCGACGCATCATCTCCACCGTTCTTCGTTAAACTTGTTGGCCATGAAGAAAGTCCTGGTTGCGCTGCTGCTGGCCTCTACGGCTCTATACGCTCAAGACGCGCCGCGCGTAACAATGGCCGGTCACGAGCCGGATCCGTGGTTCGGGACCTTCTCGATTATCGCCTTCGATCCCGCGACCAACGAACTGGGCGTCGGGGTCCAGTCGCGCGCGTTTGGGGCCGGTGCGGCGGTTCCGTATGCCAAGCCGGGAGTGGGCGCCGTGGCGACCCAGGCCTCCGCTAATCGCCAGTATGGCCCCAAGGCGATCGCCCTTCTCGAGCAGGGGCTCTCTCCGGCTGAAGTCGTGAAGCGAATCACGGACGAAGATCCTGGCCGCGACACGCGCCAGGTCGCGGTGATTGATACCAAGGGCCGCTCGGCGGTCTACACCGGCAAGCGCGTGATCGATCGCAATTCGGATCCCAAGGACCTCGTGCATCTCGGCGGATTCGCCGGCCACGTCAGCGGCGACAACTTCTCGGCCCAGGGCAACACTCTGGCCAGCGCCGCCGTTGTCGAGGCCATGGCCGCCGCCTATCGCAACGGCAAGGGGTCGATGGCCGAACGCCTGATGGATGCACTTGACGCCGGCCAGGCCAAGGGTGGCGACACGCGCGGCATGCAGTCGGCTGGCATTCTTGTCGTTCGTCCGCTGGCGCCTGGTAGCGAATCTACCGTGGAGCGCATCGTGGACATTCGCGTCGATGATTCCGCCGAGCCGTTCAAGGAGCTGCGCCGGCTGTTGATGATGACGACAGGGGTGCCGCAGCGGTTGTTGACGAGCGCGTCCGGGATGTCGAAGGCGGGGAAGCACGCAGAGGCGATCGCCGAGGTGAAGAAGGCGCTCGACATCAATCCTCGCAGCGAGCCCGCGATGTATGCGCTCGCGCGCTACTACGCGGCGTCCGGTAATACCAGGCTCGCGCTGGAGCAGCTGTCCCTCGCCATTTCCCGACAGCCCAAGCAGTGGAAATTCGAGGCCGCTGGCGATCCCGCATTCGAAAAGATGCGCGCGTCGGCCGAGTTCCAGAAACTGATCAAGCCATAACCATGACATCGCGATTCATCATCCTGGCGACGCTACTCGTGTGCGCGCCCGTGCTTCACGCCCAGGCGCCCGCGCCGAAGCCGCCGGCCGGGCAGCCGCCTCCCCAAGAGACGCCGCAGGAAGCTCCGATCGAGATCGAGGAAGAAGTCATCGTCACCGCGACGAGGACGGGCGGCCGCATCGACGAGCAGCCGACGCGCGTCGAGGTGCTGACCCGCGAAGAGATCGAAGAGAAGATGCTGATGACGCCCGGCGACATCGTGATGATGTTGAACGAGATGGGCGGCATGCGCGTGCAGACCACGTCGCCGTCGCTTGGCGCCGCGAGCGTGCGCATCCAGGGGATGAAGGGCCGCTACACGCGGGTGTTGTTTGACGGTCTGCCGCTGGCCGGACAGCAGGTCGGCGGCCTCGGGCTGCTGCAGATTCCGCCGATGGATCTGGGCCAGGTCGAAGTGATCAAGGGTGTCGCGTCGGCGATGTATGGCGCGGGCGCGATGGGTGGCGTGATCAATCTCGTCGCGCGCCGGCCGCAGGACGATCCGTATCGCGAGGTGCTCCTCAATCAATCAACGGCTGGAGCGACCGATGCGGTGGCGTTCGTGTCCGGATGGTTTTCGCAGCAGGTCGGCGGGACGTTGCTCGCCAGCGGTCATCGCCAGTCGAAGAACGACATCGATGATGACGGGTGGTACGACCTGTCGGGATACACGCGCGGCGTCCTGCGCGGCCGGCTGTTCTGGGACGACGGCAAGGGCACCAGCGCGTGGGGCACGGCCGGCCTGACGTCGGAGTCGCGCGAGGGTGGTGCCGTCTCGGGGAACGACCTCGCGCTGCGCATCGGCGGTCCGGAGTCGATCGACACGACCAGGGGCGATGCCGGCGTGTTTGCGCAGCACATCATCGCCGATCGGCTCGTGGTGACGGCGCGAATCGCCGCCACCTTCCAGCGTCACGATCACGTGTTTGCGATCGCTCACGAGCGCGATCGCCATACCAACGTGTTCGGCGAGACCGCGGTGCGCGGCGCCTTCGGCCGGCACACCGTGGTGGCCGGCGCGGCGTTCGAGCGCGAGTCGTTCGATCCGCTCGAGGTGCCGCGCTTCAACTACTTCCATCGCGCTCCCGGCGTGTTCGTGCAGGACGACATCCAGTGGAATGACTGGCTCACGGTGTCGGCCGGCGCGCGCCTGGATATTCATCACACCTACGGCAACTTCTTCAGTCCGCGTCTCGCGGCGCTCGTGCATCGCGATGGCTGGACCAGCCGCGTGT
>DATMJU010000143.1:0-6018 GCA_035553795.1 Vicinamibacterales bacterium | reverse complement strand
CGCCATCGCCAGCGACGGATCGAGCCGCGCCGCTTCAGCGAACGCGCGGCCCGCTTCCGCATGGTTGAAGCCATAGGCCAGGTTCAGGCCCTGGTTCATGAACAGCCGTGCGCGCTCGACGCTGGTTCCCACCGGGAACGTGTGCACGCCAAGGTTCTGCAGCCGCGGCGCCAATGGCATGCCCGGCGCCGGAGCCGGCACCGGGACGCTGTCATCGTGATGTTTGTGGGACGGAACGGTCGTCTGCGCAGCCGCGTTGCTCACCACCGGTGAGAACAACGCGACTACTGCGAGGACGAGGGGGGCAGTCCATTCGCGAATGGGTGATTGAGGATTGGGGATTGAACGCATATGTATGGGGCTCCGTAAGGCGGTTACTGCTTTGTTATACGGAGGGCAGGCGTGAGAAATCGTGCCGGGCCGGTCATGGAGTTGTAAGGATTCGGTAAGATTCCGTATCGCCTTGAAATCTTCCCTGACGTTCGGCGAGTTCAGGCTCGATCCCGTGAGCGGCCACCTCTATCGCGACAACGCGGTCGTGGCCCTCGCGCCGAAGGCGTTCGCCCTGCTGCAGTGCCTGGCGGCAAACGCCGGGCGCCTGGTCTCGAAGCAGGAACTGCTGGCCGAAGTCTGGGCCGGCGTGTTCATCGGCGACGCCGTGCTGAAGAGCACGATTCGTGAGTTGCGCAAGGCGCTCAAAGACGACTCGCACGAGCCCCGATTCATTGAAACCGCCCATCGCCGGGGCTACCGGTTCATCGCGCCAGTGACGGTCGTCGACGCGCCAACGGCCACGGTCGCCACGTCGCACAAGGTGAGCTACGCGCGGAGCGGCAGCGTCAACATCGCCTACCAGGTGCTCGGCTCCGGGCCGATCGACCTGGTGTTCGTGATGGGGTGGGTGTCCCACCTCGAATACTTCTGGAACGAGCCGTCGTTCGCGCGCTTCCTCACGCGGTTGAGCGGCATGGCCCGCTTGATCCTCTTCGACAAGCGCGGCACCGGACTCTCCGATCCCGTGCCGGTGAGCGAGTTGCCGTCCCTCGATACACGGCTCGACGATGTGCGGGCGGTGATGGATGCGGTGGGCAGCCGCCGCGCCGTGTTGATGGGGGTCAGCGAGGGTGGACCGCTGTGCAGCCTGTTCGCGGCCACCTATCCGGAGAAGACCGAAGCGCTGGTGATGATCGGGAGCTACGCGCGCCGGATGGTGGATGTCGATTACCCCTGGGGCAAGACGCCAGACGATCGCGAACGCTTCTGCAACACCATCATCGACGAGTGGGGCGGCCCGGTGGGGCTGGCCGAACGCGCGCCGTCCATGGCCGACGATCCGGCCTTCCGCGAGTGGTGGGCCGCCTACCTCCGCATGGGCGCGAGCCCGGGTGCGGCGGTGGCGCTGACGCGCATGAACGCCGAGATCGACATCCGCGAACTGCTGCCGTCGATTCGCGTCCCCACCCTGGTGATTCATCGCACAGGCGATCAGACGCTGAAGGTCGAAGAGGGGCGCTACCTCGCGTCACGCATTCCCGGCGCGCGATTCGTCGAGCTGCCGGGCGCCGATCATCTGCCGTTCGTCGGCGATCAGGACGCGATCCTGTCGGCCGTTGAAGATTTCCTTGCGCATCCGCATCACCGTGACGCGCAAACGTCGTTCGTCGCCACGGCATTGACGCTGCGGTCCAACGCGCCGCCGGCCGATCGCGATCTGTTGCTGCGGATTTTCGATCGCGAGCTGCACTACTTCCGCGGCCGGCCGATCGCCTCGCCCGAGCACTACGTCGCCGTATTCGACGGACCGAGCCGCGCGGTTCACTGCGCGCTCTCGGTGTTGAGGATTGCCCAGCAGTCGCGCATCGACGCGCGTGCCGGGGTCCACATTGGCGAGTTCGACGGCCGCCATGGCGAGACCGAACTGGTCTCAGCCGCCAGCGAGATTGCGTCGGCGGCGGGCGATCACGAAGTGCTTGTATCGCGCAGCGTCAGCGACTTGTTGGCGGGCGCGGGCTTTGCGGCGGCGGAGCGCGGTCGCGTCGCCATTGCCGGTGAACGCCCCGTCCCGGTGCTCTCGGTCACTCCACCGTCATGAACGTCAACATCGGCTTCATCGGCATCGGCGCAATGGGGCAGCCCATGGCGTTGAACCTCGCGCGCGCAGGGCGTTCCTTGATCGTGTGGAGTCGAGCGGCTGAGAAGTGCCGTCCGTTGCACGAGGCCGGCGCCGAGGTGGCAACCGATCCTGCCGGCGTGTTCGCACGCAGCGATGTCGTCATCACGATGCTGTTCGACGAAACGGCATTCGACCAGGTGCTGCAGCGCGGCACCCCGGGTTTCCCCGCCATGGTGCGCGATCACATCGTCATCAACATGAGCTCTGTGGCGCCGCAGTTTGCCAGGGCGCTTGCCCGCGACGTCCAGGACGCGGGCGGCCGATACGTCGAAGCGCCGGTCTCGGGCTCCCGCATCCCGGCCGAGCAGGGCCAGCTGCTGGCGATGCTTGGTGGAGATGAATCGCTCTGCGCGGAGATGCACGACGTGCTGGCGCCGATGTGCGCGCAGCAGGTCTACTGCGGTCAGGTCGGTAACGGCCTGTTGATGAAGCTCGCCATCAACATCTTCATGTTGTGCTCGTCAGTGGGACTGGCCGAGGCGTATCACTTTGCGGAGCGGCAAGGGCTGCCGATGGATCGCTTCCGGGACATTGCCGATGCGAGCCAGATGGCCAGCCAGTTGTCGCGCATCAAGCTGGCCAAGCTCATTGCGGCGGACTTCGCGAAGCAGGGCTCGGTGCTCGACGGCGTCAACAACACCGCGCTGATCACCGGCGCCGCGCGGGATGCGCGCGCCTCGGCCGAGATGATTACGGCCGTGCAGCGGTTGTTCAACGAAGCGTTCGCACTCGGGCACGGTGCTGATGACATGATCGCGGTGATTCGCGCCATGGAAGCACGTTCGCGACGGCTCGAGGACCCGAGCTAGCTTCCGGCTACGGCGCGCGCCGCGTCCAGATCTCGTTGAAGGAGATCGGCGAGGTGCGCGGGTCTGTTCCGGCCTTCACCCTGCGACCCGTCCAGACGATCCGATCGCTCGACTCCACGACCAGTTCGGACCAGTGCGTTCCCGGGTCTTCGTTGTCGCCGATCACGGCGATGTTCTCGAGGATCCATCGATCCCGCGTCGCGTTGGGTGACAGCGACTGCACTGCCTTGTGCGGGACGTTGCTCCAGATGCTCAGCATCTCGAATCGCGACGTGGTGCGGTTGTAGTTGATGAGAAATCGATAGGTGCGGCCCGTGCCGTTCGGGCGCTCGACCACCGTCTCGCACTCGAGGTAGGCGTTGCGCATCACGGGACGGCACGTCCTCACCGCGTTCTCGACGATCGGCGCGCCTTGCAGCGGTTGGTAGGTGTCCGTGGTGTTCCACACACCGACGAGCGGCGACAGCCACTCCACCGCGGGCTGTGCGGAACACAACGACGGACAGGCGAGCAGCATCAGCAACGCGCGTATGACCATGCGGACATGCTACCCGCGGCGGCGTGCGCGGGATGAGCGTTGTGATGATTCGCCTCTAGGGCTTCTTCAATCGCGACAGGTTGACGGTGCCTGCCCCGCATTGGCCAGCCGCGCTCACCACATCGTGCGGACGTGCGCGTAGTCACGCAGCCGTACGTCCTTGGTGATCAAGGTGGCTGACAGCGCCCGCGTTGTCGCGACGATCATCTGATCGGCGGGATCGCCCTGGAACGGCTGTGGCAACTGGCAGCTGTCCACCACGATGGCGCGCGTCAGATCCACCAGCTGCAGGCCGTCGACTTCAAGGGCAGTGTCGAGCCACTCATCCAGCGGGCGGTCAAGCGCCAGTTGCCCTTTCTCGACCTTCTTGGCAACCTCCCAGATGGAGAACATCGACAGGTGCAGGCTGCCGCCGGCGGCAGCCTTGGTGATGGCCGTCCTCGCGCGGGCGGAGAGGCGCCGGTCCCTGGTGACGCACCAGATCCACGCGTGCGTATCAAGGACGGTCGGCATTCCACACCTCGCCCGTGCTGAACGGATCGCCGGTCTCGGCCACCACGCTCCCGGTCAGCGATTTCGGCTTCCCGGTTGGGCCAATCGGCACCAGCTTGGCCACGGGGCGGCCCCGCTTGGTGATGACGATCGTGCGGCGGGTGGCCGCCACCTCGTCGAGCGTCTGCAGGCAGATGTCCTTGAACTTGCCGGCGGCGAGGGTCTTCATGTGGTCATTATAGCCATGACCATATGGCCATGGGAAGATCAACGTTTCAAGACTGGTATCCATCACTTGTTCTCCACGAATCGGTACTGCAGGGCTTCTCCGAGATGCTCGGTGGTCACGGCGTCGGCGTGCGCCAGATCGGCGATGGTGCGGGCGACGCGGATGACGCGGTGAAAGGCGCGCGCCGAGAGGTGCAGCCGCTCGGCGGATCGTTCCAGCAGGCGCCGCCCGGGCTGGTCGAGCGGCGCCACCTTTTTCAATTCGGGTCCGGTCAGGGTGGCATTGACGCGCGAGCGGATCGATCGCGCGAGCTGGCGCTGTCGCGCCGCGAGCACGCGGGCGCGCACCGGCGCTGAGGCTTCGCCCGCGGTCCCGTCCGTCATCTCGGTGATCGGCACCGCTTCGACCTCGACCACCAGGTCGAGCCGATCCCGGAGCGGACCGGACAGGCGATTGTGATAGCGCGCGGTTTGCTGCGGCGTGCAGCGGCACGCGCGCTTGGGATCACCGAGATAGCCGCAGGGGCAGGGGTTCATGGCCGCCACCAGCACGAACCTGGCAGGGAAGACGACCGAGCGCAGCGCGCGTGACACGGTGATGCGGCCTTCCTCGATGGGTTGGCGCAAGGCCTCGAGCACGCGGCGATCGAACTCCGGCATCTCGTCGAGGAAGAGCACACCGTGATGCGCGAGGCTGACTTCCCCCGGCCGCGGCGTGCTGCCTCCGCCCACCAGGGCGACGTCGGAGATCGTGTGGTGCGGCGCGCGGAACGGCCGTTCACTGAGCAGCCCGACGCCTGGGCGCAGTTGTCCCGCCACCGAATGAATCGTCGTCGCCTCTATCGATTCGTCGAACGACAGCGGCGGCAGGATGCCGGCGAGCCGCCGCGCCAGCATCGTCTTGCCGGCGCCCGGCGGCCCAATCATCAGCAGGTTGTGTCCGCCGGCGGCGGCGACTTCGAGCGCGCGACGCGCGAATGCCTGGCCGTGGAGATCGGAAAGATCTGGTGCGTGGGGTGCGCACGGTGCGTGGAGGGCATGGGCTGGTGCCGGTGACGGCGCAAGAGGCCACTCGGGTTCAGTTTGGTTCAACCGCTCCACCGCTTCCTTCAGTGTCCGTACCGGCAAGAGTCGCAGTCCTTCAACCACGCTGGCCTCGGCGAGGTTGTCGTAGGGAAGCAGCAGTGCCCGCGCACCATTGCGCCGCGCCTCGGCCGCGATCGGCAGGACGCCTCGTGCCGGTTGAATGGAGCCGTCCAGCGACAATTCGCCGATGTGAACGATTCCCGTGAAGTCCGTCCGTGTGACGATGTGTTGGGCGGTGAGCAGGCCGATGGCGATGGGGAGGTCGAACCCCGGGCCGGCCTTGCGCACGTCGCCGGGCGCCAGGTTGATGGTGATGCGCGAGACCGGAAACTCGTAGCCCGAGTTCCGCATCGCCGCGCGGACCCTGTCCCGGCTTTCCTTGACGCTGGCATCAGGCAGGCCCACGAGCTGAAAGTGGGGGAAGCCGCGGCTGACGTCGATCTCGACGTGCACCCGGCAGGCATCAACGCCGATTACGGTCGCGCTCTCGATGGTTGCCAGCATGCGCAGGGTGGTGCAATCGCGCTGCCTGCGTGTCGTGTTTCAATTCAGGCCGGATTCCAGTCGCCGCAGGAGTGGGGCGCTCCAGCCATCGCAGAATCTGCCGGACGACCGCTTCGCAACGCGCTCAATTTCTGATACATCGGCGGCTGCGAATGGCTGGGCCGGCGCTATAATTCGCGAACCATGCT
>DATMJU010000142.1:0-7444 GCA_035553795.1 Vicinamibacterales bacterium | reverse complement strand
CGATGAAGAACTGCCGCTTCTCGGGGAAGAACAGGCTGAACCGTGTCAGGTTGACCTGCTGTGCGTCGACCTCGGTCTGCGCGAAATCCGGGTTGGCGGCAAGGTCAGCGGTCAGCGTCGACGTGGCCTGCCACTTCAGGTCGTCGATACCGATCTCGGTGATGCGGCGCGTGCCCGTCGGCGCCGTGACGGCGGCCAGGTCCTCGCCGCCCGCGAGCAGGTAGGGACGCACGCGCCAGCGCTCGGACTGCTTGATGCCCGCCAGTCCCGCCAGGCGGCCGGCCTGCGAGACATTGTGAAAGGTGAAGTTGCGTCCCCAGCCGCTCCAGTACGCGAGTTCGTTTTTTCGCTTGATCACGCGCTCGAAGTTCAGGCCCCACGTCTGGGTGGCAGCCGCGCGGAAGCGCAGCACCTTGAACGGGATGGCCAGTTCCACCGACCAGCCGCGGTCGGTCATGACCGCCGCCGCAGTCCACTGTTCGTCCCAGTCCGCGTAGTAGAAGCGCGACTCGTTGCGAACCAGCGCGTCGAATCGCGTGCCGCGCGGGTTGACGCGGAACACGAACGCGTTGCGGTTGTCGAGGTAGGTGTCGAGCAGGACAGCGAAGCTGTCGTCGCTTTCGAGAGTGTTGTCTCGCCTCAGCTCCGACGCGCGGATGCCGGACGCATCAGCGTCGAGCAGCTCGGCGCCGATGTAGAGGTTGGTCTCGTCATACAGCAGGCGGACCGTCGTGCCCTCGCTGACCTCGCCGCCTTCAACCGGCTCACGCTGCTTGAACCCATTGATGCCGGCCGCCGCCTTCCATGCGTCCTCGTCGAGCCGGCCGTCGATGCGCGGCGCGCTCTTGGTCGCGACCGCAACCGCCGAAGGTGGCAGGGTCTGTGCTCCCGCTACGGTCGCGAGCAGGAGGAGCACACTGATTGAATGAACGGCGCGAAGCACAGCCGTTCAAGCTACCACGATTCAGTCCTTCAGCTCGACGATCGTCGCCCCGCCGCCGCCCTGGTTCTCGGGGGCGGCCGAATACTTCATCACCAGCGGATGTCCCTTGAGAAACTGGTGCAGCCCTTTGCGCAGCTGGCCGGTGCCGTGGCCGTGGACGATGCGAATCTCGTGGATGTCGGTCACGAGCGTGTCGTCGAGGAACTTGGTGACGCGGTCGATCGCCTGGTCGACGGTCATGCCGATCACGTTCAGCTCGCTCAACATGCCTTCGCGCGGCTGCAGATCCACATTGACTCGCACTTTTGACGGCGCCTGCTGTGACGGCGGGCCGCTAATGACGCGCAGCTCTTTGACCTTGGCGTGGATGCGCTTGCCGCGCACGTCGATCTCGGCTCGATTGCCGTCGAGCGAGACGACCACGCCTTCGAGTCCGAGGCCCCCGACGGTCACTTTCGAGCCGACCTGCGGCGTCTCGCCAATTTCGGAGTCTGACCCCGATTTTGGCGTTTTGGAGGCCGGATGGCGCAGATCTTCAACGATGCGATCAATTTCTGCGCGCGCTGCGGCCCGGGCGGCGCCCGTTTCGCCGGTGTTCACCACCGCGCGCAGCGATGCTTTCTCAGCAATCGCATCGGCTTTTTCGCGCAGCTGTTCGACGACCGCATCGACATCACGCCGTGCCTGGCGCAGTCGCTCATCAAGCCGCTCGTTGAGGCGCTTCTTGAAAACCTCTTCACGCTCTGCGAGTGATCGCTCGCGTTTGGTGAGGTCCGCGTTGGTTTCATTGAAGGCGCGCCGTTCGCGTTCCAGCCTGACGCGATCCGCTTCCAGCGCGCGCGCCTGCCCGTCCAGCCGCGACAGGTGCGCCTGGAGCCGCTTCTGGTCGTCGCTGAGATATCCACGCGCCGCGGTGATCACGGCCTGCGGCATGCCGAGGCGCTGCGCCATCTCGATCGCGAGACTGCGGCCGGGTGCGCCGTAGAGCAGCTTGTAGGTCGGAGCGAAATTCTTCGGATCGAAAGCGAATGCGGCGACGGCCACGCCTTCGGTGCCAATGCCCCAGGTCTTGACGGCGTCGAAGTGCGTGGTGGCGATCAATAGCGCACCGCGCTGGCGGAAATGCTGCACGATCGCCGTGGCCAGCGCGCCGCCCTCGTTCGGATCAGTGCCAGTGCCGACCTCGTCAAGCAGCACCAGCGCCGGCAACTGCAGCTCGCGATCCATCGCCACCAGGTTCCGGATGTGCGACGAGAAGGTGCTGAGGCTGGCCTCGATGGACTGCGAGTCGCCGATGTCGGCGAACACGGAGCGGAACACTGGCAGCCTCGCCACTGCGGCCGGCACGTGCAGCCCGGCCTGCGCCATCAGCGCGAACAACCCAGCGGTCTTCAGGGCGACGGTCTTGCCGCCGGTGTTCGGACCGGTGATGAGCAGCACGCGATTGGGCGGATCGAGCAGCACATCCACCGGCACCGCGCGTTCGAGCATCGGGTGACGCGCACCCTTCAGGTGCAGGCTGTTGTCGATCGTGAATTCCGGGGCGATGCCGTTGACCTTCGAGCTGTAGCGCGCCTTGGCCTGCAGCACGTCGAGTTGCCGCGCCACGTCGCGGCTGACCGCCATGTCCCCCGGCCGGGCCCGGAATCGATCCGTCAGCTCCAACAGGATGCGGAAGATCTCTTCGCGCTCGCGATCCTCGAGTTCGACGATGTCGTTGTTGATCTCAACGGTGGCAGACGGCTCGAGAAACAGCGTAGCGCCGGTGGTTGATGAACCATGCACGATGCCGGGCACGTTGCCGCGATGTTCGGCGCGCACCATCAGCACGAAGCGCCCATTGCGCTCCGTGATCACCTCGTCCTGGAGGTACTTCGCGCCCGAACCGCGCGTGAAGTTTTCGAGCGTGCCGCGCAGTTTCTGGCGCTTCTGGCGCAGCTCGTTACGGATCCGTTTCAATTCCGGGCTGGCCGAATCGAGGACGTCGCCGCCCGGGTCGATCGCCTCGCGCACCGCGGCCACTTCGGGCTTGAACGATGTCACGTTCGACACCAGCTCGCGAAGGATCGGGAAGGCGTCGCCGGCGCGTCCAATACCGGCGCGCGATTGATCGACGGAGTCGAAGAAGTCGGCCACCAGCCGAAGCTGCTGGGGATCGAGCGGCCGCCCGACGACGTCGAGCGCATCGAGCGCTTCAGGCAGCGCCTCGCCCGCGCGAAGCGGAAAAAGCGGATGACGTTCGAGGAACGTCACCGTCTCGGACGTGGCGTCCTGCATCGCGACCACAGCGTTGGGGTCGGAGGACGGCGCCAGCTCCGCCAGCGCAGCGGCGCCGAGCGGCGTCAGCGCCAGCGCGGTGACGTGGTCAACGATACGGTCGAATTCAAGCGTGCGAGTGGCAAGCATCGGCGGTCAGTGAACGGCTCACTCCATTCTAGTTCTGCGACGGAAGGCGCACCCGCCCGATCGCCGCGACCGCCCCGGGAAATCGGCCGAGGTAGACTGCCTCTGTCATGCCCCGCGTCCTGGTTCTGTTCGCGCACCCGCGGCTCGAGAAGTCACGCGCCAATCGCCGGCTGATCGCGCACCTGCCCTCGGACCCGCGGATCACGTTCGTCGACCTGTACGATCTCTATCCGGACTTCAATATCGACATTGCCGCCGAGCAATCGCGGCTGGCCGCGCACGACATCGTGGTCTGGCACCATCCGCTGTATTGGTACAACGCCCCGCCCCTGGTCAAGCAGTGGATCGATCTGGTGCTGGCGTTTGGATGGGCCTATGGCCCTGGCGGCACCGCGCTGCGCGGCAAGGCGCTGTGCCACGTGGTCACGACCGGCGGCGCCGAAGCGGCCTACCAGCACGAGGGCATGCACGGCTGGACGCTGTCGGAGTTCCTGCGGCCCCTCGAGCGAACCGCCACGTTGTGCGGGATGACGTGGCTGCCGCCGTTCGCAGTCCACGGCACGCACCGGCTGTCTGACGACGACCTCGAGGCCGCCGGCCGCCGTTATGCGCAACTGCTGATCGGACTCGCGTCGTGAGCGACTTCTTCTTCCAGGCGGCGGTCTACCTGGCGGCCGCCGTGGTGTGCGTGCCGGTGGCGAGCCGGCTCGGCCTGGGTTCGGTGCTCGGCTACTTGATCGCCGGTGTGGCCATCGGGCCGTTCGTGCTGGGCTTCGTCGGCGCCGAAGGTGCCGACATCATGCACTTCGCCGAGTTCGGCGTGGTGATGATGTTGTTTCTCGTCGGCCTCGAATTGGAACCGGCGGCGTTCTGGCGAATGCGCCGCGCCATCCTCGGTGTGGGCACGTCGCAGTTGATCGCCACCGCGATCGTCTGCGCTGGTGGCGCGATGGCGCTCGGCCTGCCGTGGACATCCTCGCTCGCAGTCGGTGCGGCGCTGGCAATGTCATCGACGGCGATTGCCCTGCAGTCGCTGAAAGAAAAGGGACAGCTCGAATCGGCGGCCGGCCGCCAGTCGTTCGCGGTGCTGCTGTTCCAGGACGTGGCCGTCATTCCCATCCTCGCCCTGCTGCCGCTCTTGGCCGTCGCGCCCGCCGCAGGGGAATCCCATGGCGGGGGGCTGGGCCACCTGCCAGGCTGGCTGCAGACGCTGGCGGTGCTGTCGGCAGTGGCAGCGGTCGTCGCCGCCGGACGATATGTCGTCGTGCCCCTCTTGCGCGTCGTGGCGCGCACGCGCCTGCGTGAGCTCTTCACCGCCTCGTCGCTGCTGCTGGTCGTCAGCATCGCGATGTTGATGCAGGCGGTCGGCCTGAGTCCGGCGCTGGGAACGTTTCTGGCGGGGGTCGTGCTGGCCAACAGCGAGTTCAAGCACGAGCTCGAAAGCGATCTCGATCCGTTCAAGGGATTGCTGCTCGGATTGTTCTTCATGGCCGTGGGCGCGTCGCTCGATCTCCATCTGGTTGCCGATGCGCCGGGCCGCCTGGCGGCGATCACCGTCGGCGTCATCGCGATCAAGGCCGCGGTGTTGTTTGCGATCGGGCGCGTCAGCGGGCTGTCGCTGGATCAGAACCTGACCTTCGCGCTGGGACTGTCGCAGGTCGGTGAGTTCGCCTTCGTGCTGGCCGCGTTCATCGCGCAACTCGGCCTGCTCGATCCGGCGTGGACCGGGACGCTGCTGGCGGTGACCGCGCTCAGCATGGCGTCAACGCCCATTCTGATGCTGCTCACCGAGCGCGTGTTGTTGCCGCGGGTGGGAACGCGCACTGCGCCACGCAGGGATCCGGATGCGGTCGATGTCCGCAACCAAGTGATCATCGCCGGGTTCAGTCATTTCGGCAGCACGGTGGGCCGATTCCTGCGCGCCAATGGTGTCGAAGCCACCATTCTCGATAACGATTCGGACCGCGTCGATCTTCTCCGGCGCATGGGCTTCAAGGTCTATTACGGCGACGCCACGCGGCACGATCTGCTCGAAGCGGCCGGCGCCGCCGAGGCCAGCATCCTCATCAGCGCGGTGGACGGCCTCGAGGTCTCGCACCGGCTGGTCGAGACGGTGCAACGGCATTTTCCAAACCTCGCCATCTTCGTGCGCGCCAGGCATCGCGGCGACGCGTTCGAGCTGATGGAGCTTGGTGTCGAGCGCATCTATCGCGAGCACCTCGACACCAGCGTGCGCATGGGCGTGGACGTCCTGCGCCACCTGGGCCACCGCGCCCACTCGGCCTATCGCGCGGGCCAGGCGTTCCGCCAGTACGACGAAGCGGCCCTCACCGCGCTGGCGCCGGATCGTCACGATATGTCTCGCTACATCGCCAGCGTGCGCGATCAGATTGCGCAGCAGGAAGCGCTGCTGCTCGCCGACCGCGAGTTCGACCCCGGGGCCGGCGATCATTCCTGGGACAGCGAGGAACTTCGCCAGGGTTTCGCGGCGCGCGGCGACGCGTTGCCACCGGCATCGAAGCGGTGAGTTCGTCGAATGGCCGGGCCGAAGTAACATCAAAGTGCTGACATGAAGCGCGCTCTCGCAGCGGTAGCCGGCCTTCTCACCCTGTTCCACGCGTGGGTGTTCGGCAGCCAGCTCTGGACCGGACAGCTGTCCGAGCCGGGACTGATCGCGCGATGGCTGCTGGCTGCCGGGCTCATCACCGCCCTGGTTGCGCTCGCGCGCAGCGGCGAGTCGATCCTCTGGGGCCGCAAGGCCGTGTCAATCTGGCTGCTGGCCGCGCTGCTCCATGGCCCAGCCATGGCGGACGGCCGCCTGTCGGCGATCGATCAACCCTCTCTTCCGGAAGTGGCCACCGTGCTGTTGCAGGTGGTGGCCGCAACCCTCCTCGGCCTTGGTCTCGCGCTGGCCACGCGATCGGCGAACAGCACCGCGTTTGCTTCCAGCCGTGCGTTCGCAACTCCCGGTACGCATGGCGCGCAGCTCTCCTGCGTCTCGCCGCAGTGTGCTCCCCGTCCTCCTCCTCATCACCAGTAACGGCGATAGTTGCCAGCCGCTAGCCGGTATGGCGTTGGTTGTTTCTGGTTGAAGTACGACGCGCGTCCGCGCGCGATCGCGCGCGCCGTTGCGGCGCGTGCCATGCAGGGTGAAGGGAACGAATATGGTCAGGGGTAGGTTGATTTTTCAGGCGCTGGTCGCGCTATGTCTCGCCGTGGCCGCAGAGGCCGCGACGGTCCGGGGACTCGTGACCGACGGAAGCGGCGCGGCGATCGCCAATACACGAGTGATCGTGCGCGACGTCGCGACACGCCAGGAACTGCTGGTTGAAACCGGCGCTGATGGCCGCTTCGAAGTGCAGGTGCCGGCCGCGGGCACCTTCATCGTGATCGCCGCGCGCGACGGATTCTCCGAAGCGGCGGTGACGATCGTCGTCGAGGATGCGGCGCAGTCCGTTGAGGTGCCGTTGACGCTGGAGGTCGGCTCGGTCGTGTCGGCGGTCGTCGTCACGGCGGCGCGCGCCGAGCGGGAAGTCCGGCAGATTCCGCTGCACGTCGACACCATCACCCGCGGCGCCATCGAGCAATCCAATCAGCTGTCCACCGGTGACGCTCTCACCATGTCGGCGAACATTACACCCGTCGGCGGCGGGCCGTTCGGCGTGCGGCCGCGGCTGCGCGGCCTGGATTCGACCCGCTTGCTGGTGCTCGTTGACGGTGAGCGCCTCAATACCGCCAGGCAGGCCACCGATCGCACCGGGGCGGAAGTCGGCCTGGTGTCGCCCGACGCCGTGGCGCGCATGGAAGTGGTGAATGGCGCCGGGACGCTGATGTACGGATCGGACGCGCTCGCCGGCACGATCAACATCATCACCAACGAGTCAGGCTTCTCCGCCAACCGGCAATGGCTCTACGGGTTCAACGGCCTGTTCAGCTCGAACGAACGCGGCGTTCGTGGCACCGGCACGGTGGGCTACACCTCGCCGCGCGTCGCTTTCCGAGTGCAGGCAGGCGCCGAGACCTTCGAGAATTACCAGGCCGGAAAACTTGACCAGCCCGAAAATACCAGGACGCTGCACGACGACGGCACGCTGC
>DATMJU010000141.1:0-6670 GCA_035553795.1 Vicinamibacterales bacterium | reverse complement strand
GCATGGGCGTGGTCGCTGGCGTGACGCGCAGCACCTCGCGGCGGGCGCCGTCTTCGCGGACGACGAAGGCGTCCGTGCCGAGTCCGGTCAGCGGCGCGCGGGTCTTTGCGTCCCAGGCGCTGGCGTAGACCACGCGCTCATTGCCTTGCGCGAACGCGGCGAGGGGTGCAATTGAAAGGAGGAGCGCAGTTGCGCCTCCGGCGATCAGACGAGCTCTTTTCATAACCTACGTCTATCCCAGCTGACCGCAGGCGCGTCGGCAGCTAATTCGGAGTATATGCTGGTTCCATGGCGCCGACCTCACAGACAACCTGGCAGCTAATCGGGCAGTTGAGCACCATTGGAATGTCGTTTGTCTTCGCGCTGGTGATCGGTTTTGCCGGGGGCTATTGGCTGGACACGTGGCTGGATACCAAGCCGTGGCTGTCCTTCGTCGGGTTCTTCGTGGGCCTCGCCGCCGGCATGCTGAACGTGTATCGCGTCATGCAGCTCGCCAATAAGAAGTGATCACGCGGGAATGATTGAGCGGATCGCTCGCGGCACCGCCGTTTCCTGCCTCGTCCTCGCGGTGTTGTTCGGCGTCTGGAGACAATCCCTCATTTCTGCGCTGGCGGTGGCCGGTGGCGGCGTCCTGATCGCCATTTCGTTCTGGGCGATTCGGAGCGGCGTGGACGATCTGGTCCTTCGAAACAGCCGGTCGCGCCGTAGCCTCGAAGAGGCGAAGGCGGACGAAACTGGCCCAAAATCCGCGGGTTTCTCGCTAGTGAAGTTTTTCACAAGGCATGCTATAGTTGCACTCGCGGCCTACGGTATGATGGTGCGTTTGCACCTCGACCCGATGGGGCTGCTGGCGGGTGTGTCATCGCTCGGAGTAGCCGTCGCGGTCGAAGCGCTCAGGGAATTGAGATGGAGGCGTTTTCTGTGAGAACAAGTCGGTTGGTGCTGTCGTTGATGTCCGTGTTCGTTGTTCTTGGCCTGGCGTCGCCTGCGTACGCCCAGGAAACCGCTGCGGTGGCCGGCAGTTCAGCTGCTCAGTGGTCGATCATCACCGCCGGCTTCGCTCTTGCCATTGCGGCGCTCGGCGCTGCGCTCGGCCAGGGTAAGGCTGTTGCGTCGGCGGCCGAAGCCATCGCGCGCAATCCCGGTGCGGCCGGCGAAATCCGTGGCGCGCTGATTCTGGGCCTCGTGCTCATCGAATCGCTCGTCATCTACGTGCTTCTGATCTCGCTGATTCTGTTCTTCCTGAACCCGTTCATCTAGGAACAGTAGCAAGTAGCAAGACTGAGGGCCGGCAAACGCCGGCCCTTTTTCTTTTTGCGGCAGTTCTTCTTGCCTCTTGCATCCTGCTACTTGCTACTATCCATGGCTTGACCCGCATCGATTTCGCCCTGCTCCTGATGATCCTGATCTGGGGCAGCAATTTTTCGATCGTTAAGGTCGCGCTCACCGATTTTCCAGAAGGGCCGTTCAACGCCATGCGGCTGATCGTGGGGACGACGGTGTATCTTGCGGTCGTCTTCGGGACCAGCGCGCGCGAGCGGCTGCAGGCGCTCACGCGCCGTGACTGGGTCGAGTTGTTCTTCCTCGGCAGCGTCGGCACCTTCCTCTACCAGTTCTGTTTCGTGGCGTCCGTGAAGCGCACCAGCGTCGGCAACGGCTCGCTGATCATCGGCGTGTCGCCGATCGTGATCGCGCTGCTCTCCGCCATCGTCGGACACGAACGCATCCGCCCCGTGCGCTGGCTCGGCATCGCCGTCGCGATGCTCGGGCTCTATCTCGTCGTGGGGCATGGGGTCGACGTCACGGGACAGACGTGGCGTGGCGATCTGTTGATGATGGGCGGAGTGCTGTGCTGGGCGATCTATTCGGTCGGGTCGCAGGGCATCCTCAAGCGGCACCCTCCATTGATCGTGATCAGTTTGACGTTCTCGATCGGCGCCACGCTGTACGTGATGGTGCTGATGCCGGTGCTCATCGCGACGGACTGGAGCGCGGTGTCCGGATTCAGCTGGGCGATGATGGTGACCTCCGCGCTGCTGGCGCTCAATCTCTCGTACTGGATTTGGTACACCGGCCTGAAGAAGCTCGGTGGATCACGCACGTCGGTCTACAGCTACTTGACGCCGGTCGTGGCGATGGTTGTGGCCGCGTTATGGCTCGGCGAGCCTGTGTCGGGCAACCAGGTGGCGGGGGCCGGCGCCATCCTGACGGGACTGTTGATCACGCGGTTCATCAGCTAGGGCAGCGAGGCCACGCCTCGCTGCTGCGGCTACGTTGTCTGGCCCAAGCTCCGCGGGCATTCGTCACCCACCCGTCAACGAACACATCTCCGGTCACGTTTGAACGATCGTTCGACCCTGATAATTTGCTTCTCGCCCCTCACTGGGATATTCTTCCCAGCTAATTTGTAAGTCGTTGTAATTGCTTGCAGTCGGCGTGTTGTTCGGGTCTCCCGCCTTTCCCACGTTTCGGGTTCCGGCTTGTCTCCCGCCCAATGCCGCTGACTGCGTCGCCAGTCGTCGTTTGGTTCGCCGTCGCTTAAGAGATGACGGACGTGTCGGATGTTTTGAGTTTCGTGGCCTCCCTATTCCTGCCAGCAGGGTAGCGGAGCCCCCCACAGGAGGAAGACGCATGAAGGGTTGGACGAAGGGCCTTTGGGCCCTGCTTGTCACCGTTGTATTCGCGAGTAGCGCGTTTGCACAGGGCGGCGGCGCCAGCAGTACGGGTACGATTCAAGGACGCGTGTCGGACGCACAGGGCGCGGTTCTTCCGGGTGTGACGGTGACGGCGACGAGCCCGGCACTGATCCAGCCGCAGACCACCGTCACTTCCGAAACGGGCAACTACCGTTTCCCTGCCGTGCCCCCGGGCACGTATGAAGTCACTTATGAACTGGCCGGCTTCAACTCGTTGAAGCGTTCCGGCATCTCGATCACGCTGGGCTTTACGGCCTCAGTCAACGTCGAGTTGTCGCTGGCCACGCTGCAAGAGACGGTCACGGTCAGCGGCGCGTCGCCGGTCATCGACACATCCACCACCCGCGTGCAGCAGAACTTCAAGATGGAGCAGCTGCAGTCGATCCCGAACGGCCGCGACATGTGGGCGCTGCTCGCGGTCACGCCTTCGGTGCAGATGGGCCGCATCGACGTCGGCGGCAACCGTGCCGGCACGCAGACCGGTTACTCGGCATACGGCATGACTGGCCAGGTGCGCGTGCTCATCGAGGGCATCAACACCACGGAGGGCACCGGCGGCGCGGGCTTCTATTTCGACTACGCGTCGCTGGAAGAAGCGTTCCTCGGCACGAGCGGCCAGTCGGCGGAAATGCCGAACCCGGGTGTGCAGTCGCAGTTCATCGCGCGCAGCGGCTCGAACACCTTCCAGGGTGAATACCACGTGGACTGGTACAACAACTCGCTGCAGGGGTCGAACATCCCTGCCGAGTACACCGTCGCGACGGCGTTCAACAACTCGCCGATTCGTCCCGGCAGCAACGAGATCCAGAAATACTACGACCAGGACATCAACGTCGGTGGTCCGCTCTGGAAGGACAAGGCGTGGATCTTCGGCACCTACCGCCAGCAGTTCAACGCGGTCGCCCAGCCCCAGTTCACCTTCGATCAGACGTTCGACACGAAGCTCTGGAACCCGGTTGCTAAAGTCACTTATCAGCTGAACCAGAAGAACAAGCTGATTGGCTATTACCAGTGGGGTCAGAAGGAACAGCCCAACCGCCTGCCGTTCGCGGCCTATACCTACACCTCACCTGAGCAGACGAATCTGCAGGACTCGGGCAGCTGGGTGTATAAGGGTGAATGGAACAGCACGGTCAGCGACAAGTTCTATCTCGAAGCGCGCTACGGCGATTTTGGCTACTACTTCCCGCTGATCGCCAACAGCTCTGCCAATTTCTCGTGGCGTGATAGCGGCCGTTCGGTGATCGAAGGCGCCAACCAGATTTGGCAGCTCGATCGTGACCGCAAGCAGTACAACCTCGCCGGCACCTACTTCCTCGACACGGCGGCGGGCAGCCACACCTTCAAGATGGGTGCGGAGCTGTTGAAGGAACGCTCGTGGGAAGGCTACCTGCAGCAGTACGGTGGCAACATCGATCACGTCTACACCAACGGCGTGTCGAACACCGTGGCCTTCACCTTCCCGACCGCGACCGACGCCGGCAAGCTCAGCGCGCACGACAAGCTGACCTCAAAGGCGAACCTCGATCACATGGGTGCGTTCATCAACGACACCTGGTCACTGGGTCGCGCCACGGTCAACGCCGGCGTTCGCTGGGATCGCTACAAGGGCTGGCTGCCAGAGCAGGAACAGCTGCCGGGCTCACTGGCGCAGTGGGCTCCGCAGTTTCCTGCGTTAGCCAACCAGGTCGTGGCGCGCACGTTCGCCGAGCAGACCTTTTACACCTGGAACCAGGTGGCCCCGCGCATCGGCGTGACGTTCGATCTGACCGGCGACGGCAAGACCGTGCTGAAGGGCAACTACGGCCTCTACTGGCACAACCCGGGTGCGGGCGTCGGCGGCAACGGCAACCCGAACACTGCCACCAAGACTGCGACCTACCAGTGGAACGACATCAACGGCGATCGCCGCTGGCAGGCCGGTGAAGAGGGCTCGCAGGTTTCAGCGTCGCTCGTCGGCAGCATTGGCGTTGACCCGAATATCAAGGCGCCTTACACGCACGAAGCGAGCGCCTGGCTCGAGCGCCAGATCACGGACACGATGGGCGTGCGCGGTGGTTTTGTCTACAAGACGGAAGACGACTTGATCGCCACCTACCAGCCGTTGCGCGGACCCTCCGCGTTCACGGTGCCCTACTCCTACACCGACATCGGCGTCGATGGCCGCAGCGGAACCAGCGACGATCGGACCTTGACCTTCTACGGCATGCCGAACGCCAATGCGTCACAGTTCCCCAACACCCAGACGGTCATGAACGTCGACCAGTACGCGCGCTACAAGACGTATGAGGTCTCGCTGAATCGCCGCTACAGCAACAAGTGGTCGGCGTCGATGGGCTACGGCTTCACGCAGATGAGCGACTTCCCGAACGGTCCGGTTCGTAACCCGAACAACCCCGGCCTGGAAGAACGCACGCAGTGGAACTTCAAGGCGTCGGGTTCGTACGATGCGCCGCTCGGCATCCGCATCTCTCCGGTGCTGCGACATCAGTCGGGCGCCAACTACGCGCGCACGCTGTCGATTACCGCTCCGGCCGCGCTCGGCCTGACCGTGACCTCGTCGGGTAACGGCGGCACTGCCTACGCCGAGCCGATGAATGCCAACCGCGAAGACAACATCTGGGTGTTCGACGTTCGCGCCGAGCGCCAGTTCACGTTTACTCCGCGCATTCGTCTGCGCCTGATGTTCGACGCGTTCAACCTGACCAACAGCCACGCGTCGGAGACGATCACGCGTGCGACCGGCCTGAGCTACCAGAAGCCGGCCGCCATCCTCGCGCCCCGGACGGCGCGCGTTGGCTTCCGCTTCATCTTCTAGCCGGGAATAGGCAACCGGGAACCGGTCACCGAAAGGCCCGGCGGGGAAAATCCGCCGGGCCTTTTGTCTTTTCGTCCCTCACTGGCAGCGATTCGACACCGCCGGGTCACTCGGCCCAACGTTCACACCTGAATATAGCCATTCAGCCCCGCAATCTATCCCTCTGCGATTGATCACAGACGACAGAAACCTCTAAGGTGACGCCTTCTGTTGTCTTTGTTTGTGTGTCGTCGTCCCCCACGAGGAGGAAAAGCATGAAGCGTTGGACCCGGGCCTTGTT
This sequence comes from Vicinamibacterales bacterium, assembly GCA_035553795.1. GTDB lineage: Bacteria > Acidobacteriota > Vicinamibacteria > Vicinamibacterales > UBA2999 > 12-FULL-67-14b. Next base: position 876 of record DATMJU010000141.1, on the reverse strand, counting down.
GGCCCTGCTCGTCACGTTGTCTTTCAGCGTGCCGGCGTTTGCGCAAGGCGGTGGTGCGAGCAGCACCGGAACAATCCAGGGGCGCGTCATGGACGCGCAAGGCGCGGTGCTCCCAGGTGTGACGGTCACCGCGACCAGTCCCGCCTTGATTCAGCCGCAGACCACGGTCACTTCCGAAACTGGTAACTATCGTTTCCCTGCAGTTCCTCCGGGGCAGTACGAGCTGACGTTTGAGCTCGCCGGCTTCAACTCGCTGAAGCGCCCCGGCATTTCGATCACCCTGGGTTTCACCGCCTCGATCAACGTCGAGCTCGCGCTCGCCACGTTGCAGGAGACCGTGACGGTCAGCGGCGCGTCACCGGTCATCGACACCACCTCGACCCGCGTGCAGCAGAACTTCAAGATGGAACAGCTGCAGTCGATCCCGAACGGACGGGACATGTGGGCGCTGCTCGCGGTGACGCCGTCGGTGCAGATGGGCCGCATCGACGTCGGCGGCAACCGCGCCGGCACGCAGACCGGCTACACCGCGTACGGTTTCAACGGCCAGGTGCGCGTGCTGATCGAAGGCATCAACACCACAGAGGGCACCGGCGGCGCCGGCTTCTACTTCGACTACGCGTCCCTTGAGGAAGCGTTCCTCGGCACCAGCGGCCAGTCGGCGGAAATGCCGAACCCCGGCGTGCAGTCGCAGTTCATCGCGCGCAGCGGCTCGAACACCTTCCAGGGTGAGTATCACCTCGACTGGTACAACAACACGCTGCAGGGCTCGAACATTCCGGACTCGTACACTGTCGCCACGGCGTTCAACAACTCGCCGATCCGCGCGCACAGCAACGAGATCTCGAAGTACTACGACCACGACATCAACCTCGG
>DATMJU010000140.1:0-8665 GCA_035553795.1 Vicinamibacterales bacterium | reverse complement strand
GTGCGACGAAGTCGTAGACCTGCTCGAGATCGATCTTCTGCGCCTTGAGCTTCAGCCAGATGCTGTACAAGCGCTCGACGAGGCGCAGGTGCCGGTGATCAGCATCGACGGCCGCGTCAAGCGCTTGTACAGCATCTGGCTGAAGCTCAAGGCGCAGAAGATCGATCTCGAGCAGGTCTACGACTTCGTCGCACTGCGCATCGTCACGCCGTCGGTGAAGGATTGCTACGCCGCGCTCGGCATCATCCACCAGACGTGGTCGCCGGTGCCGGGGCGCATCAAGGACTTCATCGCGATGCCGCGGCCCAACGGCTACCAGTCGCTGCACACGTCGGTGATCAGCGATCGCGGCTTTCCGTTCGAGGTGCAGATTCGCACCGAGGAGATGCACCGCCTCGCGGAAGAAGGCATCGCCGCTCACTGGAAGTACAAGGAAGGCCGCGTCGGCGCGCAGCGCGACGAGCAGTACTTCCAGTGGCTGCGCCAGCTGCTCGAATGGCAGCAGGAGGTGCGCGACCCGCAGGAATTCCTCTCGAACCTGAAGATCGATCTCTATCCGGAGGAGGTCTACACCTTCACGCCGCGCGGCACGGTGAAGGTGCTGCCGAAGGGCTCGACCGCGATCGACTTCGCCTACGCGATTCACACCGACGTCGGCCACCAGTGCGTCGGCGCCCGCGTCAACGGCCGCATGGTGCCGCTGCGGACGCGCCTCAAGAACGGTGACATCGTCGAGATTGTCCGCAACGCCACGCACAAGCCGAGCCGCGACTGGTTGAACTTCGCGGTCACTTCGCGCGCGCGCAACAAGATCAAGCACCTCATCCAGGTCGAGGAAAAGGAACGCGCGGTCGAACTCGGCAAGCGCGTGTTCGACAAGGAAGCGCGCCGGTTCGGTTTGAACGGCACCAAGCTGCTGGAAGGCGACATCGCGAAGGTGCTGGCCGAGTTTGCCACGCCGAAGCCCGAGGATCTGCTGGCGCAGATCGGCTACGGCAAGGTGTCGCCGCGCCTGATCCTCGACAAGATCGTCCCGCAGGACCAACTGAAGGAACAGGCGCCCGAGCACCCGGTGATGACAGCGGTCCGGCGCGTGCTCCGGCCCGGCTCCGAGCCTGACCGCATCAAGGTGCGTGGCGCCGATGACGTGATGGTGTTCCGCGCGAAATGCTGCAACCCGATTCGCGGCGAGAAGATCGTCGGCTACATCACGCGCGGCAAGGGCGTGTCGGTGCACTCGGCGAAGTGCACCAACGTCATCAACCTGATGTACGACCCCGAGCGGAAGATTGACGTCGAGTGGGATAAGGGCAGCGACATCCAGCCCTATACCGTGCGGCTGGCGATCGAGGTCGAGGACCGCAAGGGCATGCTGGCGGAACTGTCGAAGCGCATCTCCGACATCAACACCAACATCACCAACGTCGAAGCGCGCACCGGCGATCAGCGCGGCCGCATCGACGTGACGGTCGAGATCAAGGACGTGAAGCACCTCGAACAGGTGATCAAGTCGGTGCGGGGGGTGAGTGGTGTGCTGAACGTCGAGAGGAAGGCGGAAGTTAAAAGTTGAAAGTTAAAAGTTAAGGCGTTCTAACTTTCAACTTTTAACTTTTAACTTTCAACTTTGACTATTCAGTACCGCGATGACGTCGATTTCGACGCGGACGTCTCTCGGCAGCTTCGAGACCTGGACGGTCGAGCGCGCCGGGTAGGGCGCGTTGAAGTAGCTCGCGTAGACCTCGTTCATTGCCGCGAACTCACCCAAATCGATCATGAACACCGTGGTGCGGACCACGTTGTTGAAGTCCGCGCCGGCAGCTGCCAGCAACCCCTTGATGTTTTCCATCACGCGGGTCGCCTGTTCCTTGATCCCGCCATCGACCAACTGGCCGGTGGCCGGATCGAGCGGAATCGATCCGGACAGGAACAGCATGTTGCCGACCTTCACGGCCGGCGAATACGGCCCGATGGCCGCCGGCGCCCCGGCTGCAGTGATAAGTTGCTTCACGAGATCAGGCGAGTTCGCGAAATTACGCGGCCTTGGTGATCTTGTTCGAGCGGATGCAGCGCGTGCAGACACGAACGCGCTTGCTGGCGCCGTCCACGACGGCCTTGACCGTCTGCAGGTTCGGCTCGAAGCGGCGGGGACGCACATTGTGGGCGTGGGAGACACGGCGTCCAACCACAGGACCCTTGCCGCAAATTTCACATCGCATTGCCATGATTCGAAAACTCCTCAGTACTGGAAACGAATAATAGTATCACGCGGGCTAGGGCATCACGACCAGCGGGCTATCCGGCGGCCGCGGCGTCTGGGGCCCCTGCTGGAAGACCCGGCCGACCAGGTCCAGGTAACTGGTATCGCCGTCCGGTATGAAGCCACCCTCGTGCCTGGCGCCGCGCTCGATGGCACGGAGCACCAGCGCGACCTCTCTTTCGGCGCGTGCGCCCCCGTTTTTGGTGATTTCCTCGATCACCGGCTTGACCGTCTTACGAAGGCCTTCGGCCGGGACCGAGCCCGTTGATTCCTCGAAGATCACGCCCTTGCTCGCCGTTTCCAGCCACGCGGCCAGCGCGCCGGCCGCCAGCGCGACATCGCTGTCGGCGAGCCGACTCAGCCCCTCCGGCTTGTAGGAAAGGACCATCGACTGCAGCAGGAAGAAGAGCTGGAGTTGCTGTTCGGACAGCCGGCCGACTGACAGCATCAATTGCCCGAGGTCCCGGTCGATCTGTCGCTTCACGACCGCCGCCGGATGTCGTTGAGCCGCATCCAGGTATCGGCAGTCCTCCGGGCAGGCGATTTCTACCAGGCGCTTGGTCGCGCAGCAGACAGCACAAATTTCTTCCCGGCGGGCCGGACAAAATCGCTTTGTGGGTCGTTTCTGACACAGTGGGCAAGACACGATGTCACACACTACCAGTTTCGATCCCTCCAGCAGTCGCTTCGCGCGAAACGGGCCGAAAAAACGTGTAAGTGCTGAGCCTGGAGTGTAAAACTTGCCACAGTCTGCGTGGTGTGCTACCGTTTGCCGGTTTGTGGATGTCCCCGAATAGTGACAGGGGACGATGAGAACCCAAACGGACTCGGCGGCGTCTAATAGGCAAGTGAACGGTGTTCGGACCGTCGAGTCAAGCAAGTAGGGACAGTCGTTAAGTCCTTGTAGTTAAACGCGATAGACGTGGAAGACCGGGGCGGCAAAACCCATGGAAATATTCGTGGGCGACGCCGGCAAACCTCCGGTTCATATCCCCAGTCCTTCATTTCTAGCGCTCATAACCGTGTTTGGAATTGCAGGTTCGGTCAAGTTCATAGGCATCGCTCTTGCTTACATACGGACGCAAGAAGAGCGGGGCAATCATAAGCTTCCCACCCGCTTAGGCCAGGATGGCGGCGACAGGTGGGGAAGTCAGAAGGAGCGGCTGTTATGGCGGCCAAAGTTAAGAAGAGTGTTGCAGTAGCCGAAGCGTCAACTGGCGCCCGGTACGACGAATTGAAGCGGATGCTCATCGAGCGCCAGCGCGAGATCCTGAACGAAGTTCAGGGCAAGATCCGCGAAGTGCGTGCCGAGGGTTCCGAAAAGGACCACGAAGTCCTCGACCCGGGTGAGACCTCGGAAGTCGACATCCAGGAAGACATCGAATTCGCCCTCATCCAGATGAAGGCGGAGACGCTGAACAAGATCAACGAAGCGCTGGCTCGCCTCGAAGAAGGCACTTACGGCCACTGCTTCGAGTGCGGCGACGAGATCGCGCAGCCCCGGTTGCGCGCCCTCCCGTTCGCGGTTCGTTGCAAGGATTGTGAAGAGGCCCGTGAAATGGCCCAGCAGCGCGATCGGATCCAGGCGCGCCGCGGTTCGGCTACTCTCGGCTTCGACATGCGCGGGTAAGACCCCGGCGTCCTAGCTTCACAGGCTCCGCCGGACGCGGGGCCTGTGAAACATCCCGCCTCCGGCTCACTCTAAGATTTGCCAAGCGGCCCTAGGAGGCCGCTCAACGTGAGCGATCTCAATCAACCGTTAGACCCAGGCGCGGAGACGCCCTCGTTCCGCGTGCCGCCCGAAATGCCGGTGCTGCCGCTGCGCGACACCGTGCTGTTTCCGCAGGCGTTCATGCCGCTCGCCGTCGCGCGCGAGAGCTCGGTCAAGCTGATCGATGAAGCCGTGGCGAGCGGGCAGACCATTGCGGTGTTCGCGCAGCGCGAGGCCGGCGAAGACGAACCGACGCAGGCCGACCTGCATCCGATCGGCACGGCCAGCCAGATTCACAAGATGTTCAAGCTGCCGGACGGCAGCCTGCGGATCATCGTGCAGGGACTTGCGCGCGTGCATCTCGACGAGATCACGTCGACGCGGCCCTACCTGCGCGGCCGCGTCACCGAGGCGCCGGAAGCGCTGGGAGAAAAGGATCGTCTCGAGATCGATGCGCTGCAGCGCAACATCAAGGCGAACTTCCAGCAGATTGTGTCGCTGTCGCCGCTGATGTCCGACGACCTGCAGGCGCTCGCTTCCAACATTACCGATCCCGGCCGGCTCGCAGATTTCATCGCGTCCGGCCTCGGCACCATTGGCACCGAAACCAAGCAGGAAGTGCTCGCCACGCTCGATGTCCGCGCGCGGCTCGACCTGCTCAACCGTTTGCTGATCAAGGAGCTCGAAGTGCTCGAGCTCGGCTCGAAGATCCAGAGCCAGGTGCAGTCGGAAGTCGGCAAGAACCAGCGCGATTACTTCCTGCGCGAACAGCTCAAGGCCATCCAGAAGGAACTCGGCGAGGGCGACGACCAGACGCGCGAGATCGAAGAGTTGCGCACCAAGCTCGAAGCCGCGGGCTTGCCGGAGACGGTGAAGAAGGAAGCGCTGCGCGAGCTCGATCGCCTTTCGAAGATGCCGCCGGCCGCGGCCGAGTACACGGTGGCGCGCACCTACCTCGATTGGGTCGTGGCGCTGCCGTGGTCGAAGAAGACCGACGAGATCATCGATCTCAAGAAGACCAAGGCCATCATGGACGACGAGCACTCGGGGCTCGAGAAGGCGAAGGATCGCATTCTCGAATACCTCGCCGTGCGCAAGCTGAACCCGGGCATGAAGGGGCCGATCCTCTGCTTCGTCGGCCCTCCGGGCGTCGGCAAGACCTCGCTCGCCCGCTCGATCGCCCAGTCGCTGGGCCGCAAGTTCGTCCGCATCTCGCTCGGCGGCGTGCGCGACGAGGCGGAGATCCGCGGTCATCGCCGCACCTACATTGGCGCGCTTCCGGGCCAGATCATCCAGGGCCTGCGCCGCGCCGAATCGAAGAACCCGGTCTTCATCCTCGATGAGATCGACAAGCTCGGTTCGGACTTCCGCGGCGATCCGTCATCGGCGCTGCTCGAGGTGCTCGATCCGGAACAGAACAACACGTTCCGCGATCACTATCTCGACGTGCCGTTCGACCTGAGCGAAGTGCTGTTCATTACGACGGCCAACGTCCTCGATACTATTCCGGCGCCGCTGCGCGACCGCATGGAAGTGCTCGAACTCCCTGGGTATACCGAGGAAGAGAAGCTCGCCATCGCGCGCGATCATCTCGTCGCCAAGCAGGTCCAGAATCACGGTCTCAACAAGGCGCAGGTGACGTTCACCGATCAGGGCTTGCGCGCCGTGATTCGCGGCTACACCCGTGAAGCCGGTGTCCGCAATCTCGAGCGCGAGGTCGGCGCCATTTGCCGCAAGATCGCGCGGCGCCGCGCCGAAGGCAACGAAGAGAAACTCAGGGTCACGCCGGAGCTCGTTCACGAGCTGCTCGGTGCGCCGCGCTACATGGACGAAGAGGTCAAGGACCGCACGCGCAATCCCGGCGTCGCGACCGGTATGGCCTGGACGCCGGTGGGCGGCGACGTGCTCTTCGTCGAAGCCACGCGCATGGCGGGCAGTGGCTCGTTGACGCTGACCGGCCAGCTCGGCGACGTGATGAAGGAATCCGCGCGCGCTGCGCTCTCGTGGGTGCGCGCGCACGCCAACGAGTGGCAGATCGATCCGGAGTTCTTCAAGAATTCCGAACTGCACGTGCATGTGCCGTCAGGCGCCATCCCGAAGGACGGCCCGTCGGCAGGCGTGACGATGGTCACCGCGATGGTGTCCGAGCTGACGCGCCGCCCGGTGCGCGGCGACTTGTCGATGACCGGCGAGATCACGCTGCAGGGCAAGGTGCTGCCGGTTGGCGGCATCAAGGAAAAGGTGCTGGCCGCCAAGCGGCTCGGCATCAAGGAAATCATCCTGCCGCGGCAGAACGACAAGGACGTGAAGGAAGACCTCAGTGACGAACTGCGCAAGGGCCTCACGATCCACCTGGTGAGCACGATCGACGAGGTGTTGCTGCTGGCCCTTGTCCACCAGAACGATCGCCCGTCGCGCAAGACGGCGGAGAAGCCGAAAGCGAAAGGCTCGCATTCGACCAAGCCTGCGCATCGCGCCCGCTAGGTTCGCTCGTTGAAGTGAGAGAAGGCCGGAGGACACTCCGGCCTTTTCTATTGTTGGCTTGACAGGCCGTGGCTATTTATTTATAAAATGTGAACAAATGACGCGGCGCCTGCTAACCGACTTCGAAATCATGATCCTGCTGGCGATACTGCGAGTGGGAGATGACGCCTACGGCGTCACGATCGCGCGCGAGATCGAGGCGACGGCGGGGCGGACGGTCCAGCTGCCGGCGGTGTACACCGCTCTCGACCGGCTCGAAACGCAAGGCCTCGTCCGCTCCCGGCTCGGCGAAGCCACGCCGCAGCGCGGCGGGCGCGCGAAGAAGCACTTCGCCTTGACCAAGCCTGGCCTGGAATCCGTGCACGACACGCGCGCCGCGCTCACCGCCCTGTGGTCGCAACTTCCTCAACTCTCCTAGGAGGCCTTCCATGCGCACGCCACCACTGTTCGCGAGATTGCTGCTCGATTGGCTCGCTCCGGGCAATGAAGCGCTGCGCGGTGACCTCGAAGAAGAGTTCGCCAACGGCCGCAGCGCGTCGTGGTACTGGGGCCAGGCGCTCGCGCTGATTGCTCACGAAGGCACGCTCCGTATCCGCGGGCGCGCGATTCACAAGATCGAGAGTTACGTCACCGGCTTCATCACGCTTACCCTGTTCGGCTTCTACGCCGTCTTCGTGGTCAACGTGACCGACTGGCTGCTGCGCTTCGAAGGCGTGCGGATCCTGATGCGCCTGCCAGACGCCTTTGGCCCGATCAACGGCTTTGCCCCGCTCGTCGCCGTGGTGATCGGTGCCGCGGCCGCGAAGCTGCTGGCCGCCGGCCACCTGCAGCACCGGGTCATCAGCGTGATGCTGTTCGGCGGCACCACGATGCTGTGCGCAGCCGCCGCGCTCAAGGCGGCGTCGGCGGCATCGAGCTCGCCATTCTTTCTTCCTGATCTCGTGCCGCAGGTCGCAACCACCGCGATGTTCGTGCTCGGCCTGGTCGGGGGCATCGCCGCGCTCAGCCTCCGGCGCCCGATGGTCGTAATCAGCACGGAGACGGCGAGAGCATGATGCTGGCCGGCGTGCTGCTGCTCGCGCTTGGCGTGCAGGTCGCGCCAAAGCCAACCGTTGCCGTGCCGGCAGTCGATGGTGTCATCGACGCGCTTCGTGCGCACCAACTGGTCGCGATCACCGATCCACATGGCAGCGTGGCGCTGCGGGATTTTCTGCGGCTGGTGTTCTCGGATCCGCGATTCGCGGATGTCACAAACGACATCGTGCTCGAGGTCGGCAACGCGCGATACCAACCGCTCGTCGACGACTACGCAAACGGTGGCGCCGTCGACGAGGCGGCGCTAAGTCAGGCCTGGCAGAACACGACCGTGCCGAACCAGATCTCCGCCGACGTGGAGTGGTTTCGCATCATCAGGCGCATCAATGCCACGCGTCCTGCCGCTCGCCGCGTCCGGATCCTGCTCGGCGATCCGCCGATTGACTGGACAACGGTGCGCACCCGGGACGACCATGCCAAGTGGCTCGCCCAGCGCGACAGCTTCCCGGCTGCACTGATCCAGACCGAAGTCCTCGCCAAGGGCCGCAGGGCACTGATCGTCTATGGCCATCTGCATTTCCAGCGGCGCAACATCGCGACCAACTTCGAAATGGGCGACTGGCGAACCGAGACCATCGTCAGCCTGATCGAGCGGGCTGGTCCCACGCGGGTGTTCACGATCTGGTCGCTTGATCAGCCATTGCTGGCGGTACTGCCTGAGGCATCGGCGTGGCCGAAGCCAGCGCTTGCGAGGACCGATGGGACAACCCTTGGGGCCATCGACGTTGGACGCCTGACGACATTCCCGCCACGAGCACGGATCGTCAACGGGCGGATCGAGCCCCTTCCCAGGGAGCAGTACGCGACCCTGCCGATCGAGCAGCAGTTGGATGCGGTCCTCTATCTCGGCGCTCCACCGAGTGCCCCGATCGCGCCATCCGCGGAGCCGTGCAGGCAGCCGGAATTCCTGGAGGAGCGGCTCAGGAGAATCGCCGTGACGGGCATCCCGAAGTCCGAGGCCGAGGCCATTCAGAAACTGTGCGGCGCGGTGCAGTAGAGGCTAGACGAGCGTTAGCCCCGCCAGCGTCTTCAAGTCAACGATCTCACCGGACTGCACCAGCGCCCTCGCTTCCTCGAGCGTAAAGACCCGCGGCTCGATGTCCTCATCGTCATCCGCC
>DATMJU010000139.1:0-4801 GCA_035553795.1 Vicinamibacterales bacterium | reverse complement strand
TCAAGCTGGTGCACAAACCCGGTCATATCCCGGAGAAGGCCGTCAACTTCACGGAGTTCGCGCTGAAGCGGCTGTGGTCGCTACAGACACTCGATGACTACGACGTGGTGTTCTTGTATCGAGAGATCTTTCCGGTTGGTCCCGCGTGGGTCGAGCAGATGATGACGCGGCCGGGCCGGCCGCCGGTTGTGTTCGATTTCGACGACGCGATCTTCCTGCCGAGCGTGAGCAAGGCAAATCGAGTCATCGAGGCGCTGAAGTTTCCGAGCAAGGTGGCAGACATCATTCGCCACAGCACCGAAGTGGTCGCTGGTAATGACTACCTGGCCGCATACGCACGGCAGTACAACCCCGCAGTAACCGTCATTCCGACCACCGTCGACACCACCGCCTTCACGCCCGCGGCCAGCAAGCAGCCGGATCCGCGTGGCCTGGTGCTCGGCTGGATCGGCAGTCCGACCACCGCCGAATACCTCAACCCGTTCGTCCGCGTGCTGCAGCGCCTGAAGGCAGGTGGCCGGCAGTTCGTGATGCGAATCAGCGGGAGCAGCGATCCGGTGGAGATCGACGGTGTCACAGTCGACAATCTTCCATGGGCGCTCGACAAGGAGATCGACCTGTTCCGGACGTGCGATATCGGCGTCTATCCGCTGCCGGACGATGAATGGTCGAAGGGCAAGTGCGGCTTCAAGGCGATTGAGTTCATGGCCTGCGGCGTGCCTGTCGTCGCGGCGCGCGTGGGCGTCAACAAGGAAATCATCACCGACGGCGTGGACGGGTTCCTGGCGTCGAGTGATAACGAGTGGTTCGAGAAGCTGACGCGCCTGATGGCTGACCCGGAGTTGCGCGCTCGCCTCGGCGCCGCGGGACGGCGTACTATCGAGGAGCGGTATTCCCTGCAAGTTCGTGCCCCTCAACTGGCTGCGGTACTGCGGCGAGCGGCCGAGCGGAGACGTTCAGAGTGAAGAACTTTGCCATTACCGGCGTTGCCGGTTACATCGCGCCACGCCACTTGAAGGCGATCCACGACACCGGGAATCGGCTTGTGGCCGCCACCGACCCGCATGACGCGGTGGGCATGCTCGACCGGTTTGCCTTCGACGTTCGCTTCTTCACCGAGATCGAGCGGTTCGATCGCCATCTCGAAAAGCTGCGCCGCGGGCCGGCCGAGCAGAGGGTCAACTACGTCAGCATCTGCTCGCCGAACCACTTGCACGACGCGCACATCCGTCTCGCGCTGCGGACCGGTGCCGACGCGATTTGCGAGAAACCCCTGGTGATTAACCCGTGGAATCTCGATGCGTTGCAGGAGATCGAGCAGGAGACCGGCCGCCGGGTGCACACCATCCTGCAACTGCGCGTCCACCCGCAACTGATGGCGCTTCGCGAACAACTGGCGTCCCAATCAGGGCGCCACGAGGTCTGCCTGACCTACATCACCGCGCGCGGGTCCTGGTACGACGTGTCGTGGAAAGGCGATGAAGAGCGATCGGGCGGCATCGTCACCAACATCGGCATTCATTTCTTCGACTTGCTGATCTGGCTGTTCGGTTCGGTCAAGAAGTCCGAAGTGCACGTGCGTTCCACCCACGAAGCCGGCGGATTCCTCGAGCTCGAGCGCGCTGACGTGCGGTGGTTCCTGTCGACGGACACCGCGCACCTGCCGTTCAAACCTGAGCCCGGAAAGCGCACCACGCATCGCTCGATCACGGTTGATGGGCAGGAGATCGAGTTCAGCGAAGGGTTCACTGATCTACATACCCGGGTCTATGAAGGCATCCTTGCGGGCGGAGGTTTCGGCATCGACGAAGCGCGCCCATCAATCGAGCTGACGTCGACGATCCGCCGCGCGCAGATTGGCGGATCCGCGCCGCGGCATCCCAAGGCAGGTTCGAATGGTTGATGTGTTCGTTCACGAGTCGTCCTACGTGGACGACGGCGCCGTCGTCGGCGAAGGCACCAAGATCTGGCATTTCTGCCACGTGATGTCGGGCTCGCGCATCGGCAAGCGCTGCAACCTTGGTCAGAACGTCGTGGTCTCGCCGCAGGTCACGATCGGCGACAACGTCAAGATTCAGAACAACGTCTCGCTCTACACCGGCGTCATTCTCGAAGACGACGTGTTTTGTGGTCCGTCGATGGTCTTCACCAACGTCGTCAATCCTCGCAGCCACGTCTCGAGGAAAGACGAATACAAGCAGACACTGGTGAAGCGCGGCGCGAGCTTCGGGGCAAACTCCACGGTGGTGTGCGGTCACACCGTTGGCGCGTACGCATTCATTGGCGCCGGAGCGGTGGTCACCAAGGACGTGCCGGATTTTGCGTTGATCGTCGGCAACCCAGGCAGGATCGCCGGTTGGATGTGCCAGTGCGGCATCAAGCTCGCGGCTGGCGCCACGGCGCCGGCGCAGGCAACCTGCACAGCGTGTGGCACGAAGTATCGTGGCAACGGACAGGTGCTGAGCCAGGAATGAACTCGCCCGACACCCTCGCGCTGATCCGCGCCTGCATGAAGCAGGCGCTCAAGTTGAACGACGAGGAAGCCGCTCGCATCGACGACGACTCGACGCCGCTGGATTTCGCGCAGTGGACGTCGGCGACACACCTCGAGCTGTTGCTGGGTATCGAGCGCGAGACGGGCGTGATGTTCGAGGCCGACGAGATGGGTGGCCTGGCCTCGGTCAAGGCGATTCGAGCATCGCTCGAGGCCAAGCAGGCACAGTGAGATGAGCAACGCGACGCCCCTGGTGGTTCCGCAAGTCAACGTCAACGACGACTCGGTGTTGTTGGTGCGCTGGGCTGTTGCGCCGAACGCGACGGTTGCAGCCGGCGATCACGTGTGCGACGTGGAAACCACCAAGGCCGTTTCCGAGGTGACCGCGCACGCGGCCGGCGTGCTGATGCAGGTTGCGGAAGTCGGAACTCGCGTTGCGGTTGGCCGCATGCTCGGTGTGATCGCCTCGACGCCGCAGGAGGCCGCCGCGTATCTTGCCGCCGAGTCGGCACAGGCAACCAGGGCGACATCGAGCGTGACGGCGACGCCCAAGGCGACGGCTCTCGCGGAACAACTTGGTGTGTCGCTCGCTGCCGTCGCTGCCTCGGGTGTCCAGGGCACAATCAAAGAGACGGATGTTCGCCGGTTCCATGCGTCAGCGCCGTCCACGGTCCCCGCCGCGCTTGCCCCCTATCTCGATCGCGTTGGCGACGTGCCGGCGTTTGATGCGGCCGTGTCCGGCTCGCTCCGCCGATCCACGTCGAGCCTGATCTTGACGTCCGTTGACATGGAGTGCGGGCTGCCTGCTGCACGGCAGGTCATTCGCAATGCTGCTGCCGGCGGGAAGATGGTGAGCCTGCTGCACCTGGTGATTGGCGCCGCGGCTCGCGCGTTGCCGTCGTTCGATCGGTTGACGATGCTGGTCCACGGCGATCAGTTGTTCCGCTATCGATCCACTGATGTCGCGTTTGTCGCCCGAGCCGCAGACGGCAGGCTGTTCACGCCGGTCATTCGACGGGCGAACGAGAAGTCGCTAGAGCAGATTGCTGCTGAGGCGCAGGCCCTGACGATGAACGCACTGCGCGGACGGTCGCGGGCTGAGGATCTGAGCGGGGCCGCGTTCACCATTTCACAGGTCCCGGTACCAGGCACGTCGCGCGTCGTAGCGCTTCCGAGCTTCGGACAGTCTGCAATCCTCGGCGTCTCCGCCGAACGCACCGTCGTCGATCTAAACACCGAGGGCGCAGCTGTTTTGAAACCGGTGGTCACGTTGACCCTCAATTACGATCACGCGCTGTGCGACGGCATGTATGCCGCGAACTTCCTGGCCGCGATGGTCAAGGACCTGGAGTCGGGCGCCCAGTGATCGTCCTCGAGCGCTGCGAGCGCTCGGCAAGCGCAGAGCAACGCTACGAACTGCTGGCAGGCATCCGCCTGTTCGAGCAGTCGCTGCTCGATCTGTTCTCCGCGGGCGTGCTGACCGGAACCACGCACACCTGTCTCGGGCAGGAAACGGTGGCGGTCGGGGTGCTGTCGGCCATCGATCGGCCACGCGACATCGTGTTCAGCAATCACCGCGGTCATGGCCACTTCCTCGCGTATTGCGGCGAGGTCGAGCGCCTCTATCTCGAGATCATGGGCAAGCCCGGCGGAGTCTGCGGCGGCCGTGGCGGCAGCCAGCACCTTTGTTTCGACAACTTCTACTCGAATGGCGTGCAGGGCGGGATCGTCCCGGTCGCGACCGGCATGGCGCTGGCCGAGCAGCAGAAGGGAACCGGCGCGGTCGCGGTGGTGTTCCTTGGTGACGGCACGCTTGGCGAAGGCGTGATCTACGAAGCGTTCAACATGGCGTCCCTCTGGAAGCTGCCGATCGTGTTCGTGATTGAACACAACGGCTACGCGCAGAGCACTCCTTCGACAATGCAGATTGCCGGTGAGGTCGCCGATCGTCCGCGCGCCTTCGGCATTTCCGTGATGGAGTGCCAATCGACGTCAGCGGCCGTGATTCACCAGCACGCCGCCAGCGCGATCGACGCAGCCCGCGCCGGTGGCGGGCCGCAGGCCCTCGTCTGCTACACGTATCGACTCGGCCCGCACAGCAAGGGCGACGATACGCGCAGCGCCACGGAGCTCAAGGCGGCGTGGGAACGCGATCCGCTGATCGCGGCGAGAGCCGAGGCCGGCGCCGCTGCGGATGCGATCGATCACCGCGTCGCTGCGCGCATCGCCGACGCCAGGCAGAGCGCTCTCGAGGCGGCGTCATGAGCGTGACCGTCCTTCAGTCCATCAACCAGGCCCTGCATGGGT
>DATMJU010000138.1:0-8205 GCA_035553795.1 Vicinamibacterales bacterium | reverse complement strand
TCTCGACAACGTGCGCGAGATCGAACGGCGCATCCAGGCCGTCCAGAAGCGCAACGACAGCGGTGAACCCAGGGAACTGCCAACGGCGCCGCAAGGCGTTCCCGATTCGTTCGCCGAGCACGTCAAGTTGATGTTCGACCTGCAGATGGTCGCGTTCCGGTCGGACATCACGCGCGTCTTCTCGATGAAGCTGGGCCGCGATGGTTCGAACCGCGTCTATCCCGAAAGCGGCTCGACCGGCTCCTTCCACATCGTCTCTCACCATGGCGACAAGCCGGAGCGCATCCGCGAGCTGGCACAGATCAACACGTTTCACGTCAGCTTGCTGCCGCACCTGCTGCAGCAGCTCAGGGACACGCCTGACGGCGACGGCACAATGCTGGATAATGCCGTCGTGATCTACGGCTCGCCGATGGGCAATCCCAATCAGCACAATCACAAGCGGGTACCCTTCCTGATTGCCGGCCACGCGGGTGGCGCCCTCAAGGGGGGCGTGCACCTCAAGGCGAAGAACGGCACGCCATTGTCGAACGTGATGTTGAGCCTCCTTCACACGCTGGGCCACGACGATCTCGAGAGCTTCGGCGACAGTGAAGGGACGTTTGCGTGGGAATGATCCGGCATGCGCTGCGCACGATCGGCCGCATGCCGGGGCTTGCGGCCGTCGTGATTCTGTCGCTGGGCGTCGGCATCGGCGTCAATACCGCGGTGTTCTCCTGGATCCAGGCCATCATCCTCAAGCCGATTCCAGGCGTCGACGATAGCGGCAGCTTCTACCACATCGAACCCAAGTCAGACACCGGCACGTATCCAGGCATGTCGTGGATCGAGTACCGCGACCTTGCGCCGAAGCTCACCTCGATCGAAGAGCTGGTGGTGTCACGCATGGCGCCGCTCAACGTGGGCGAGGCCGGGCGAACGGAACGAACCTACGCGCAGCTGGTGTCGGGCAATCTCTTCACGGCGCTGCGGCTGACGCCGGCCGCCGGCCGCTTCATTCGATCGGATGAAGCCGAACGCCCCGGCGGTGAGCCTGTCGTGGTGATCTCTCACGACTACTGGCAGACTCACTATGCAGGATCGCCGTCGGCGATCGGTCAGACGATCCGCGTCAACGACAACCAGCTCACGATCGTCGGCGTAGCTCCCGAGGGTTTCCAGGGCACCATCCTCGCGCTGCAGTTCGACCTGTGGGTGCCGGCCACCATGGCACCCGCGCTGTTCCCGGGATCGGCGGAATTGACCGAGCGCAATCAGCGCGGTTACTCCGCAATGGGCCGCCTGCGCGAGGGCGCGGACGAGGCCCGCGCCGCGGCCGAACTGTTGGCGGCCATGTCTGAGCTCGCCACCCTCCACCCGGAAAGCAACGGCCGCATCGGCGGTGAACTGTTGCCGTACTGGAAGGCCACGCGCGGACCGCAGATGATGTTCGTGACTGCCCTCGGCATCCTGCAGGCCGTGATGCTCCTGGTGCTGCTCGCCGTGTGCGGCAACACCGCCAACCTGGTGCTGGCGCGCGCCAGCTCACGCCAGCGGGAAGTCGGCGTTCGCCTCGCACTCGGCGCAAGGCCTGGCGCCGTCATCAGGCTGATGCTCGTCGAGAACCTCCTGCTCGGCGTCTTCGGGGCCTTCGTCGGCATCCTGTTGGCATGGTGGGGCACCGAGGCGCTCCGAGCCATGCCGCCCTATGGCGCCTTTCCGGTCCGCTTCCAGACCAGCCTCGACTGGATGGGCCTGGCCTTCGCGGTCGTACTCGGAATCGGCAGCGGCCTGGTGTTTGGATTGGCTCCCGCGTGGCAACTCGGACGCGTCGATCCGCAGCAGGCGCTCCGCAGCGGATCGAGATCAACCGGCCGAAGCGCGGTGCGCGACTCACTCATGGCCGCGCAGTGCGGTCTCGCATTGCTCGTGCTGGTGGTGGCCGGGATGTTCTTTGCCAGCTTCGTTGAGACACAGGGAACCGATCCCGGTTTCAAGTCTGACGGCCTGCTGATCGCCACCTACGATCTGAGCGGGACGGTGACTACCGACGAGTATCCGCGCCAGTTCGCCACGCAACTGCTCGATCGCTTGAGCCGCGTGCCCTCGGTCGAATCGGTTGCGCTATCGAACGCGATGCCGCTCGACATCCACGGGCTCCCGCTGCGAGGCTTCACGCTCGAGGGCCGCGCGCAGACCACCGAGCAACGCGAATCGGCCCTGACCAACATCGTCTCGCCCGGCTATTTCAAGACGATGGGCATTGCCATGGTGGCCGGAGAAGACTTCGCCGAAATGGCGGATCGCTCGAAGCCGGCGCAGGTGATCGTCAACGAGGAGTTCGTGCGCCGTTACATTGCGCCCGGCGACGCGATCGGCCGCAGGCTGACGACCGGCGATGTCGACTACACGATCACTGGAGTGGTCAAAAACTCCACTTACGAAGTGTTCGGTGAACCGCCGACGCCGGCATTCTTCTTCTCCTATCGCGATCGCGCGCGTTACCTCGGTGAGATCCACCTTCGTGCCAGGCCCGGGTCGGAAACAATGCTGGCGTCAGAAGTCCAGCGAGCGGTGCGCGAGATCGATGCGTCGCTGCCGGTCTACAACATCCGCACCATGGCCGAACACGTCGAGCGGAACCTGTTCCTCCGCAAGATTCCTGCGCGCATGTTTGCCGTCATCGCCCCCTTGCTCCTCGCGCTGGTTGCGATCGGCATCTACGCGGTGATCAACTACACCGTTTCGCAGCGCACCACGGAGATCGGCGTCCGCATCGCCATCGGCGCCACCGCCGACCGCGTGGTCGGTCAGATCGTGAAGGAAGGGATGCTGGTCGCCGCGTCCGGCATCATCCTCGCCTGGCTGCTGGCCGCGCTCGTGCAGACGCACCTGTTCAGCGGCGCGCAAGGCGCGCTGGCGGTATTGATCGCTGTGCCGGTTGTGCTGCTGGGAGTGGCCGCCGTGTCTTGCTGGCTGCCGGCGCGGCGAGCAACGACGGTGGATCCCGTCGTTGCCCTCCGTTCGGAATAGTTACGCGATAACCAGCTTGCGGGGATGTTGCGAGTTGTCCTCGAGGAACGTCTTCTTGTTCTCGAGTTCTTTCTCGGTCGGCTGCACCTTGCCGTTGGCATCGGTCACGCGTGACACGATGGTGTGTTCACCAGGCGTAGCGTTCGCCCAGTCCCAGTGATACAGCTTCCAACCGTACTTCGCGGTCGTTGACGGATCGGCCTTGGCCGGCTGCCACGCGCCGCCGTCAACCTGCACTTCGACGTTCTTGATCGGCGTGCCGTCGTTGAGCACGATCACCGTCGCCTTGTGGGCGTTGCCGTTCTTGGTGACGCGCGCGACGAATGACTTCAGGTTGAGATGCGTGATGCCGGTCTCGACCCACTTCATCTCGCCGTTGATCATCTCGCCCTTGAGCGTGCGGTACCAGTGCGTCTGGAACTTGCCCATGTACGGGTCTTCCTGGACGACGATCTCGGAGAGCCACTTCACGTTCGGCGCTCCGTACCAGCCCGGCACGATCAGGCGCAGCGGCGCGCCCTGGTGCTTGGTCAGCGGCTCGCCGTTGAGCGCGTAGGCGAGGAACGGCGCCGGATCGGCGGCCAGCGCGCGGGCCCGAGGCAGGCTGCGGCCGTACTGCTGTTCCACGTCGAAGTTCGTGCCGCGGAATGCCACCGCTTCCTTGCCGCGATCGGCGCCGAAGAACACCACTTCCTGTGCGTTCGCTTTGAGACCGGCCTTGTCGAGCACCGTCTTCAACGGCACGCCGGTCCATCGGCCGTTGCCAATCAGGCCCTGGATTGGACGGCGATTGCCCGAGCACTCGAAGCCCGCGATCAATTCTGTGCTGCCCATCTTGCGGATTTCGTCGAGCGACAATGCGAGCGACGAGTTGACCAGGCCCGAGACCTTGAGGCGAAACGCCGCGGGGTCGATCTCCGGATGTCCGTAGTGCTGCGTCGTGAAGAACTGATCCTTCGGGGTGAACGCACCGGTGAGTGTGCGCGTGTCGAAGAGCCGCCGATCGGGCGCCGGGTTCGGATTGAACTTCTCGTGCGAATCGCTGAACGGCACCATCACTTCGCCCTGCGCGAGCGCAGGGAGAATCCACTCGAAGCTTCCAGCCGCGCCAAGCGCTGCGGCCGCAAACCCAGTCTTGATCACGTCACGACGATTCATCGGATTGGCCACGTTGTCCCTCTCATGAATAAAGGCGGGCCCTGAGACCCGCCTTCATTATTCCGCAATTGCCTGACGGCCTGTTCGCCTGTTTGCCTAGCACGTGACGCAGCGATTGTTGTTCTTCGCGCCCATCTTCATGAGCAGCTCGATGGTCTCGGGAATGGCCGACAGGCGCTGCACCGGGCCGTTCGCCATATCCACCGTCGTCTGGCCACTGCGCGCAACCGCCTTCACGTCGGCGCCCTTGCTCACGAGATACAGGATCATCTCGTTGTCGCCGCGGGCGGCGGCGTGATGCAGCGGCGTGTAGCCGTCGTTGTCACGCTCGTTGACGTTGGCGCCGAGCTCCTCGACCAGGTACTTGACGGCCGCCAGCCACGCGCCCGGCGCATGGCGATGGGCGTTACCGGCGAAGCCTTCTCCGTACTCGACGCCGGTTGCGGCGTGAATCGCGAACGCGCCCGGGCCGCCGTAGGGAATCGGCGGCGCGTCGTACTTCTCCATGCCCTTTTCGGCGCTCGGCATGATCGCGCCGCCGGCACCCTGCGGCGCGCCTTCGGGGCCGCGGCGGATGCGCTCACGCGGAGCGAGCGTGGGGATGTTAGGGTCCGCGCCGTAGGCGACGAGCAGCTTCATCGCCATGACGTCGACACCGTAAGCCGCGCGCCAGAACGCCGTCGAGCCGGTCGTGTCGGCGAGGCCGCAGTTGCGGTTGCCGCACCCGGTATAGACGAGGTACCAGGGGTGCGAACCGATGCGGTGATTCGGATCGGCGCCCTTGTCGAGCAGCGCCTGCATGACGTCGAGATACGTCGCCTTCTGCAGCTCCATCTCCTGCGGCTGCGGGAAGCGGGTGCGGGGCTGCCACACCGTGTTCACCGCGGCCCACAGCGGCGCGACGCCGTTGTTCTTCGCGGCGATGTTCGGGTTGGCGCCGCGTTTGATCAGCGTCATCGCCATGTCGAACTGGCCGTTGATGACCGCCGTCAGCAGCGGGCTCGTGCCGTCGCCGGCGTTGACCTGGTCGATGTTCGCGCCGCCGTCGAGCAGCGCTTCGGCCGCGGGAATGTAGCCCTGACGCGCCGCGTGGAGCAGCGCGGTCATGCCACCCTTGGTCTGCACCGGGGGATTGATCTCTTCGGGATTGAAGTTGCCACGCGGGTTTGGCGGAGCGTTCGGATCCGGCGGCGGAATCTTGCCGGTGCGCACGACCTCGCGGCCGGCCTGGATGGCCGCTTGAATCTGGCTCGGCGACGCCTTGCCTTCCGATTCCTTGCCGACGAAGCCCTCGAGCACCTTGCGCTGCAGGTCCGCGGCCGCGCGATCGAGCGTGCTGAAGCGGGCGACGTCAACCACCTTGGTGGTGACTGATGGATCCGCGCCGCGCGCGAGCAGCGTCTTGATCGCCTCGACGCGGTTGAGACCGGCGGCGAAGATCAGCGGCGTCTGGCCGGCTTCGTTTTCCTTGGCGTTCATGTCCGCCTTGGCGTCGGCCAGCACCGTGATGGTGGCGGCGCTGCCGGACGAGGCGGCCATGTGCAGCGGCGTCACACCGCTGTTGGTCGAGCGCACGTTGACGTCGGCGCCGGCCTTGAGAAGCGCCGAGGCCACCGCCGCACTGCCGCTCTTGCCGGCCAGATGCAGCGCCGTGTACTGACCGATGCGCGTCTGCGCCTGGATGTTCGCGCCGGCGTAAATCAGCGCTTCGGCCAGGGCCGCATCACCGCGCTCGGCGGCCCAGTGCAGGGCGCTCATGCCGTCGCCCTGCGCGGCGTTGACGTCCGCACCGGCCTTCAGCAATGACTTGACCGAGGCGAGGTCGCCCCGCTCTGCGGCATCGGCCACCGGTGAGGGCACTGGTCCCTGCGCGCTGATCGCGGCGGCCATGACCAGCGCAATCACGAATCCGAAAGCAATCTGACGCTTCATACGCTGTCCTCTGTCTAGAGTTCTACGCAACCGTCGCCGGCGACGCCTGGGTGAGCGAGAGTTCGCCGGTCGAGTCGCCGAACTGCTTCATGTCCATGCCGAGGATGTGGCCCATCGTCAGGAACGCGTTGGCCATCGGCGTGCCGTCGGCCGCCTTGATGTGCAGGTTGCCCTTCAGCGAGCCATTGGCGCCGCCGAGCAGGAACAGCGGGCAGCGGCGGTGGTTGTGGACGTTCGGGTCCGCCATCGGCGAGCCCCACACCACCATCGTCTTGTCGAGCAGCGACTGGTCGCCTTCCATCGATTCCTTGAGGCGATCGATCAGGTAGGTGACCTGCGATACGCGGTACTTGCAGATCTTGTTGAACTCCATCACGCGGTCTTCGCGGTCGCCGTGGTGCGACGCCGGGTGGAACGGCTGCAGCGAGCCGCTTTCCGGGAACACGCGGTTCTGCGAGTCGCGGCCGGTCTTGAAGGTGATGATGCGCGTCATGTCGGTCTGGAAGGCCAGCACCTGGAGGTCGAACATCAGGCGCATGTGTTCCGAGAACGAGTCGGGCACGCCGGCCGGAGCGTCCGGCAGCGCGCGCTCTTCACCGCTGGTGTTGCGCGCTTCGATCGATTCGATGCGGCGCTCGATTTCACGCACGTAGGTCAGGTAGCGATCGAGCCGGGTGCGATCCGAGGTGCCGAGTTCCTTGCGGACCGACGCCACTTCACCCTGGATCCAGTCAAGGATGCTGCGGCGGCTGACGCGGCGGGCGGCGCGATCTTCCTTCGACGAGCCCGAGCCGAACAGCATGTCGAAGGCGACGCGCGGGTCGCGAATCATCGGCAGCGGTTCGTTCGGCGACGCCCAGCTGATCGAGTCGGTGTAGGCGCACGAGTAGTTGTAGGTGCAGCCGCCGGCCTGGTCGAGGTTCTCGATGCAGAACTGCATCGACGGCAGCGGCGAGTCCTTGCCGATGTGCTGCGCGTAGTACTGGTCGAACGACGTGCCGGCCCAGATGTCCGAGCCCTGCGTCTGCTTGGGGTGCGACTGCGTCAGGAACACCGCGCTCGAGCGGAAGTGGTCGCCGCCGATTTCGGGCGCGGTGAACGCCTCGGCCATGCGCACGTCGGTGTTCGACACGATGGTGAGGTGCTTCTTGTAGGGCTCGAGCGACGCCAGCGCGCTGTCAGGCACGATGGTGAAGTCGTTGCCGACCTGCTCCGGCGCGTAGAGGAACTTCGAGGCGCCCCACTTCTGGCAGCCGGCGAGGCCATGGACCTCTTCGATCGCCAGGAACCGCGTGCGTTCCGCTGCGGGAGCGGCCGCGCCAATACCCTTGGCCGCCACCATGGCGTCAAGGAACGGCAGGGCCACCGCGGTGCCGGCGGCGCCACGGAGGAACGTTCTGCGGGGCATCTGCTTGCCAGTAATGAAGTTCATCACGAGTCTCCTGTTTACCGTTCGGCCTTGGTTGCTTCGGTCGTAGTTGTTTCGGGTTCCACTCGCCGCATCCGGAACGCGTCGCTCTTGATCACGCCCATGATGAAGCTGGAAATCTTGTAATCCGACGCCTGTGCCTGCTTCGCGATCTGACGAATCGCAGGCTGGTCGTAATGCTCGACCCGGCGGCCCAGCGAGTAGGCCATCAGGTTCTCCGTGAAGGTGCGCACCAGCGGCGTCGGACGCTTCACCAGCGCCGACACCAGTTCCGGCAACGACGAGACTTTGGTGCCGTCGTAGAAGTCGCCGGACGTGTCGAGCGCGTTGCCGTGCTCACGCTGGCGCCACTTCGCGGTTACGTCGAAGTTGTCGAGTGCAAGACCGATCGGATCCATGAAGCGGTGGCACGAATTGCAGGTCGCGCTCTTGCGATGGATCTCCATGCGCTCGCGCGTCGTCAACTCGCGGCCCTCATGGGCTTCGCCGGCGGCCTCCAGGTCGGGAACGTCCGGTGGCGGTGGCGGCGGCGGCGTGCCAAGCAGCACTTCCATCACCCACTTGCCGCGCAGCACCGGCGAGGTCCGGTTGGCCATTGACGTCTGCACCAGCACGCTGCCCTGGCCGAGAATGCCGCGGCGATTCGCATCCGTATGCGGGACGCGGCGGAAGTC
>DATMJU010000137.1:0-4005 GCA_035553795.1 Vicinamibacterales bacterium | reverse complement strand
GCGCCGGCGCCCCATGGCGCGGCCGCTCGGCGCTCGACGCCGTTGAGCTGATGAGCATCGGCTGGCAGTACCGCCGCGAGCACCTGCGCCTGCCGCAGCGCTCGCATCACGTCATCACCAACGGCGGCGATCAACCGAACGTGGTGCCGCGCAATGCCAGCATCTGGTTCTACTTCCGCGAGATGGACTACGAGAACATCAAGCGGATGTGGGAGGCCGGCGACGCCATCGCGCAGGGAGCGGCGCTGATGACCAACACCAAGATGACCTCACGCATTCTTGGCGCCGCCTACCCGCAGCACATGAACAAGGCGGTCGCCGAGGCGGTGTACGAGAACATCAAGGCGGTGGGACTGCCGGCGTGGAGCGCCGAGGACCAGGCGCTCGCCAAGGCGCTGCAAAAGGAACTCGGCAACGCGACGCAGCCGGGCCTGGCGGTGAAGCTCGAGGACATCGGCAAGCCGGATCCCGACCGCCCGCAGACCGGCGGCGGCTCGGACGACATCGGCGACGTGTCGTGGAACTATCCGACCATCACCCTCCGGTTCCCCTCGAACATTCCCGGGCTGCCCGGGCACAACTGGTCGAGCGCGATTGCCAGCGCGACGCCGATCGCGCACAAGGGCGTGGTGGCCGGCGCCAAGGTGCAGGCGATGACGGTGCTCGATCTGCTGACGAAGCCGGAGCTGGTGCAGGCCGCGTGGGATTATTACCGCAACGTCCAGACCAAGGACGTCAAGTACATCCCGCTGATCCGGCCCGACACTCCGCCGGCGATTCACCTGAACAAGGAGATCCTCGAGAAGTATCGCGAGGAGATGCGGAAGTATTTCGTCGACCCGACGAAGTTCAAGACCTACCTTGATCAGCTCGGGATCAAGTATCCGACGGTTAGGCAGCAGTAAGTGTTACGAGGGTTACGGGTTACAAGGGTTACGGGTTACAAGGGTTACGGGTTACAAGGGGAAGAGCATGAGACGTGTGTTTGCATTGGGATTGATGGTGGCGTTGGCCAGTGGCGTCGCGCCGCTGGCGGCGCAGCAAGCGGCGGATAACGCGAAGCTTGCCGCGCAGAAGGCCGACGCCGTGAAGGGCGTTGACGAAATGGCGAAGCTCGCACAGGAGATGGTCGATTCCGTCTTCAGTTTCGGCGAGCTTGGCATGCAGGAAGTCGAGACGTCGCGCTACCTCACCGCGCAGCTCGAGAAGTTCGGCTTCAAGGTGACGCGCGGCCAGTCGGGCATCCCGACGGCGTGGGTGGCGACCTATGGATCTGGCAAGCCGGTGATCGCGCTGGGCTCCGACATCGACGGCATCCCGCAGTCGTCGCAGAAGCCCGGCGTGGCGTACCACGATCCGATCCTCGAAGGCGCGCCCGGTCATGGTGAAGGTCACAACACCGGCATGCCGTTGAACATCATCGCGGCGATCGCGGTGAAGCGCATCATGGAGCGCGACAAGCTGCCCGGCACGCTGCTGCTGTGGCCGGGCGTCGCCGAAGAACTGGTCGCCTCGAAGGCGTGGTTCGTGCGCGACGGCATGTTCAAGGACGTGGACGTCAACCTGTTCACGCACGTGGGCGGCAACCTCGGCGTGGGCTGGGGTCAGCAGGGCGGCACGGGCCTGGTGTCGATCGAGTTCACGTTCGAGGGTGAAACAGCGCACAGCGCCGGCGCCCCGTGGCGCGGCCGCTCGGCGCTCGACGCTGTCGAGCTGATGAACATCGGCTGGCAGTACCGACGCGAACACCTGCGCCTCTCGCACCGCTCGCACTCGGTCATCACCAACGGCGGCGACCAGCCGAACGTGGTGCCCCGCAACGCGAGCATCTGGTTCTACTTCCGCGAGATCGATCAGCCGAACATCAAGGCGCTGATGGACACCGGCATCAAGATGGCCGAAGGCGCCGCCCTGATGACCAACACCAAGATGTCGTACCGCATTCTTGGCACCGCGTATCCGCGTCACTTCAACAAGGTGGTGGCGGAGACGATGTACGAGAACATCAAGACGGTCGGCCTGCCGGTGTGGAGCGATGCGGACCAGACGCTCGCCAAGGCGCTGCAGAAGGAACTTGGCAATCCGACGCAACCGGGCCTCGCCGTGAAGATCGGCAACCTCGGCCAGCCGCAGCCGCTCGAGAACAACACCGGCGGCGGTTCAGATGACATCGGCGACATCTCGTGGAACATGCCGACGGTGACGCTGAGCTATCCCGCGAACATTCCCGGCCTGCCCGGCCACAACTGGTCGAGCGGCATCGCCAGCGCGACGCCGATCGCCCACAAGGGCGTGGTGGCCGGCGCCAAGGCGCAGGCGATGACGGTGCTGGATCTGCTGACGAAGCCGGAACTGGTGAAGGCCGCGTGGGCCTATTTCAACGACGTGCAGACCAAGAACGAGAAGTACATCCCGTTCATCACCAAGGACACGCCGCCGCCGACGCACCTGAACAAGGCCATCCTCGACAAGTATCGCGAGCAGATGCGCAAGTTCTACTACGACCCGACGAAGTACCCCACCTACCTCGATCAGCTGGGGATCAAGTACCCGACGGTGAAACAATAAATCACCCAGTCAATCACCCAATCAATCACCCAATCAATCGAAGGTTGGGTGATTGAAGATTCCTTGACTGTTGGGCGATTGCCGACTGCCGGATGGCCAAATTATTCGGCGATCGCAAATCGTCAATCACCCAACAGTCGTCAATCAAGGAATCGCCCAATCGTCATTGCCTGATTCTTTCCCACGTCAGCGTTCCGGTCACGCGGCCGGCGTCGTTCTTGGTCGACAGCATCAAGCGGTTGCCGTCGGGAGAGAACTCATACCATCGAACCAGATTGATTTGCGAGCTGGCCCAATTCGGATTGGTCGAGCCTTCGACATGGTGGGTGACGGTCTTCGCCGCCGGATCGATCGAGTACTTCGCATAGTACGAGAGGAAGCTTTGGTAGGCCGCGGCCCGCTCCGCTTCGGTCGAGGGTGTGCTCAGCGGCTTGCGATTGCTATAGGTGAGCTGCGCGGCCATGTGACCGGCGGTGTCGTACATGATGCGGCCGCCGGTATAGGCGCTCGGGCGCCCGGCGCCTTTCTCATCGAACTGTTCAAACGACACCAGCCGCCAATTGCCGATGAACTGGCGTTGAACATCCGCGGCGGATTGGGCGTGGAGAGCGGCTGTGCCGAACAGCACCGCCAGCGCGAGAGCGATCCGTGCACGCATGGGTCCTCCTACACTCCGGTCTTGAGATAGCGGGACACCGCGCTCACCAGGCGATCGACTTCTTCCGGCGTGTTGTAGAAGTGCGGTGAGGCGCGCAACCCGCCGCGATCGCCGCCGCCACGGCCGGCCGTGCCGATGCGGTCCTTTTCATACAGTGCCTGGCCAAGTTTCTGGGAGTTCAGAGAGCCTGGGAGAAATGACACCACCGCGGCGTTGAGCGCGGGGTTCGGCGACGTCCAGACCTTGACGTCGGGTAGCTTCGAGAGGCCGGCGATCAACTGATTGGCCAGCTCGCGCGAGCGCTTCTCGATCGCCGCGCGTCCCACCCTGGTCTGAAACTCCAACGCCTCCCTGAACGCGATCATCGTCGCTTCATCGCGCTGCCCGAAGCTTTCAAAGGTGCGCGAGATGCCGACCGCGCCCGGATACGCGCTGTAGATCGACGGCCAGATGTTCTTGTGCACGCGCGCGTTGATGTAGAGCACGCCGCACTCGCGGGCGCCGCACGGCCACTTGTGCGCGCTGCCGGTGTAGAAGTCCGGCGACATGTCGGTCAGGTTGACGTCGAGCAGGCCGAAGGACTGCGCGCCATCGACGAGGGACATTACGCCATGCTCGCGGGCCAGCGCACAGAGTTCCTTGGCAGGAAACAGGTCACCGACCGAACTGGACAGGTGCGTGAACGTCAGCACCTTGGTCCTGGGGGTGATCGCCTTCTTGTAGGCGTTGAGGTAGTGCTCCATTCCGGGATGGGGATTCACCTGCGGAATCTCGACCAC
>DATMJU010000136.1:0-2007 GCA_035553795.1 Vicinamibacterales bacterium | reverse complement strand
GCCGGAGCAGGAATGGGTCGTGCGGAAACCCGATGCGTCGCGAAAGTTCCTGGGCGACGAGCGCGGACTGGTTGAATCCACGATTCCACAGCCGCAACCGGTGAAGCGGAACCGGCACCAGCACGGGCTTTGCAGCGTCGCGATCCACCAGCGGCGCCATGTAACGCGCCATGGTCCTCGCAAGCGCGACCCTTCGGCTATATTTCAGGCGCAGCGCGATGCTTCGGGACTTGTCGTCATACGCGACTGCGGCCCGCGTCCGTTCTATACGCGGTGGCTTCGCGAGGCAGGCGACGCAGGTCTCGATATCGGTGCCTTTCAACGGTAGGCCGCAACAGGTGCATCCGCCCGCAAGAAATTCGATTTGCTTCCAGCAATCGCCGCAAAAGCTGTGAATCTCGTCGACGATGATCCCGCAGCCTGCGCACCGTGCCGGCAGGGCGAAGTCGAGCAGGTGCCGGAAGCCTGAACCAATTGCCGCATGGGCGATCATCAGCGACTTGTCGCCCAGCGACGCGCGTCGCACAAGCGGTCGAATGGTACGCCAGCTGTTCGACATGCGATTGCGCGCAACGAGACGGGATCGTGCCCAACGGATCGGGACTGCGCTGTTCCTGCACGAGCGGGCTTTCGAAGACTGCCTGGAACGGCTCCAAGGAATCCGCCGTCGATTCCAATCCGCCCTGCTTATTGGCTGCCCGGATCCGAACTGGCCCCGGCGTCTCGGGGTCCTGACGGGCCATGTCGACGTAGCCGACCCCGGGCCTATGTTCGCCGCAGCGGCTGACGGCGAGCTCGTCATCGAAGACGAAGCAGACTTCCCATCCGGCGCGTATGACCTGGTCGTAGCCATCGGCACGCTCGATAGCGTCAATGATCTGCCGGCCGCGCTCCAACTGATCAAGGATGCCCTGCGTCCGGATTCCCTGCTGATCGGCGCGATCGTCGGTGGCGACAGCCTTCCTCACCTCCGCGCCGCGATGCGAGAAGCCGACATCGCCATGGGCGTTGCGTCCCCGCACGTACACCCGCGCATTGAAGCTTCTGCGCTGGCGGCTTTGCTGTCCGGCGCAGGGTTCGTCATGCCGGTGGTCGACGTCGATCGGGTGGACGTCAGCTATGCATCGCTCGGCCGCCTTGTAGCCGACCTTCGGGCCATGGCTGGGACCAATTTACTTTCGGAACGGGACCGCCAGCCACTTACCCGCAGAGCATATGCAGCGGCTTGCACCGCGTTCGCAGAGGCCGGAGACGGCAACCGAACGCTGGAAAGATTCGAGATCCTGCATTTCGCCTGCTGGACTGCCTCGCGCTAAGACGTTTCGGCACACATTTGCCGCCGTTAACGCTTCTATGGGAGGAGTTGTTAACCCAGCTGCCGGTAAGTTTGCGTCGTGGACGTGGACCAGAGGAGGGTGGCGTGGGCGCTATCCGAAGGATTTTGCGCAGGTTGCTCGCTGACGACAGCGGCGCGACCGCGATCGAATATGGGCTCATCGCCTCCCTGATCATCATTGCGATGATGGGCGGATTGGCGACTCTCGGCGGAGGCGCGGGAGGTATGTGGACGAAGATCCAGGAAGCCGTCGTAAGCAGCTAGACTTCGGCCTGCAGAACGCCACCTACGCCCGCCGGTGCCCGAAGACGACCAGCTTCACCCGTTGACCCGGCACGAGGCGAGCATTGGGTGGAAGGTTGTTCAGCGCGAGAAAACGGTCGAGTTGGAAATCGCGGTAGGCCATTCGGCCGGCCAGCGAATGCACCGTATCGTTCGGCCCAACCGACACGATTTGGATCACCCGCGGCCTTATCGCTGCGGATTCCGCAGGCGTTATGCGCCGCAGCGAGTTGACCATTGGCGTGAACGGCCCGACGCCGGTCCCTGCCTGCGTCAGCATGACGAAGTGATATTTCGTGTCGCGATCCCACTCGTAGGCAACGACGCTGACATCCACAGCGCCCGAGGACGTATTCGCGCGTGCCGTTGTGAAGGCTGCGGGCATGCCA
>DATMJU010000135.1:0-21799 GCA_035553795.1 Vicinamibacterales bacterium | reverse complement strand
TCAAAAAGCTGCTGGAAAACCTGACGCTAACAGATGCTCAGAAAGCGGATGGCGAAACGAAACATCGCGGCGTTCGTAAGTGCCTGAATACCCACTACTACAACTCCAGCTCGGAAACCGCGAACAGTATGCTGGTCGGATCTTGGGGAAAGGCAACCCGCATTCGCCCGCCACGCGATATCGACGTGCTGTTTCAGCTGCCGTATTCCGTCTATCAACGCTTTGAGCAGCGGCCGGGCAACAAGCAGTCGCAGCTGCTGCAGGAAGTGAAAGGTGTTCTGGAGAAAACGTATCCGAACACCAACATGCGGGGCGATGGTCAGGTGGTAGTGGTACAGTTCGGCAGCTATGCCGTCGAAGTGGTTCCGGCGTTCGCGCTTGACGGCGGCGGCTACTGGATCTGCGACACGAACGGCGGCGGCAAGTACATGAAGACAGATCCCGATGCGGAGATGGCTGCTGTCAAGCAATCGAATGACGCTTCGAAGAACAACACGCGCGATCTGATTCGGATGATGAAGTGCTGGCAGGCCTACTGCAACGTGCCGCTGAAATCATTCCAGATTGAGTTGCTCGTCATCGAATTCCTTCCGTCTTGGCAGCATAGCGGAAGATCGGCTGTGTACTACGACTGGATGACACGTGATTTCTTGAAATTTCTGCTCAGCAAGGCGAACGGCATGGTGTTCGTGCCGGGAACATGGGAAATCGTCTGGTTAGGCGATGCATGGAAGTCGCGCGCTGAATCAGCGGTCGGGCGTGCCGAGAAAGCCTGCGCCGACGAATCCAGCTATCCCTGTCTGGCCGGCGGCGAGTGGCAGAGGATCTACGGCACCGATATCCCGATGTGTTGACATGGCGACGAGGCAGGCAGAACTCGTTCAGGAATGCAAGCGGCTGTCGGAAAGCTGCCTTTATACGTCTACGACGTTCTTCGTCTGGCTGAAATTCCTGCACGCCGTCAAAGGCACGTTGACGGTGCTCGGCGTCGTCCTAGGCGGCTTCGCCGGATGGAACGTTCTCACCGGCGCTGGGGACGCAACAGCGCGTATCATCGTTGCTGTCAGCGCGCTCGGCGCGGGCCTGATTCCGACTATCATCTCTGCGCTCAAGCTGTCGGAACACATTGAGGACTGCCGTCGGCTGGCCGGCGAATTTAAGAACCTGCAGGACCGATTCAGACAGGCAGCGCTTGTCTGGGCCAGGAAGGAGTTCGGGGAATTCGAGAAGGAATTCATTAGCTCTCGTGACCGGCTCGAGACCGCGCGCGCGGAGAGCATCACGCCCCCCGAATGGTGCTTCAAGCGCGCTCAGTCAAAGGTCAAGGCGCAGGACTACACGTTTGATGTCGATCTGGAAAGCGGCCAAAGCAGTTGAGCGCCCGCCAGTGTTGCTGAGGCGAAGGGTTGCGCAACTAGCGATTCGCTGAGTTCATTGTTGTCGTTGCAACTTCTCATCAGCGGACGCGCAACGGGAACATCTGCCACTCGCCGCCCTTACGCCGCAGTGTGAGCTGATAATCGACTACGCCGAGGCCGCTAGTATCGATCGGGACCTCAAGCGTCGTGATGTAGTTGCGGATCTCCGCCGATCCCGTGGTGCTCGCTCGAACGCGCAGATCGCGATCGAGAATGCGGACCTCATACACGCCTGGGGACGAGCCGACGGGCAGCAGTATCGTCGCGTTGACGCGTCCGCGGGGCACCTCTAAGGGTGCCGTGCTCTTCTGCTCTTCCGATCTGGTAACCGCGAGCGGTCGCAAGTCGAGGCTCGCGACCTGAGGCACCGTCTCGTTCACAGTCGGTGCGGAAACCGGAGCGCCGTTACCTCGCCTCAGGGCGAACCATGAGCCGGCCACGGCAAGCACCAGCACCGCAGCGGCGGCGTACGCCAGCCGCCTCCGTCTAGCTGCCGACGCGCGTGCCGCAGCATCTCTTTGCTGAAGGGCGCGGAACTCCTGGTAGCACGGCGAGCACTTGGAGAGGTGGTCGTACGCCGGGTCGCCGATCGGCAGTTCGCGTCGTGAGAGGGAGACGAGCATCTCACGAGGTGGGCACCCCTCGCGCGCTGGATTCGGGTGAGCGCGCCCGAGGAGCAGGTCCATCTCGTTTTCAATCTGGAATCGCAAAGGGTCAGAGCGCTGACCGTCGTTCGTCATTCGGCTGTCTCAGTGTGTGTCGTCGCAGTCGACGAGAGGCGGATTCGATGCCGGAGACGATCCGTGCTTTGCGGCTATTGTCTACTCCTTCACTCCCGTCAGCGAATGGATTTTTTGCTTCAAGCGGCTCATGACCTTGTCGACCGAATTGACCGAGCTGCCCCGAAGCTTCGCGATCTCCTCGCTCGTGTACCCGAACGCCTTCAGGTGGAAGATCCGCGCCTCTTCGGGCGTCATGTGTGCTTCGAGCTGACGCAGCAGGATTCCTCGCTCCATCTCCTCGACGGAGCCATCCCACGCACGCAACTGCGACACGATGTCCAACCCTGTGCGTGACTCCGCGCGGTTGAACCGAATCTGCATTGACCCGCGTCGCTGCAGCGACACGCCGATGCTTTCCAGCGCCTTCCACGCATAGCCTCCGAGCTTCTCGATCGGTCCGGACGCTTGCTCGCGTTTGGTGATGCGCCGCGCCGCTTCCTCGAACGCCTCCGTGACCTCCACGTCGTCCTGGAGCGCGGGAAAGCGTCTCCGGAACCGTGGGAGCAGAGCGTTGAGGACTTTGCTGAGGCGGTCGTCCAGCGGTTTGCCGTCGGCTCCGAGAAACCCGAACTTTCGCAGGCTCTCCATACGATCCCCTCCATCGAACTTGGCGGGTGCGAAACCGCCATCGGGGAACGACGCCAGTGTCAGGGCCGCCGGACGAGGAGAAACAGCGCTGTCAGGTTTCGGTCCGGACCGGCGTTCTATCCGGTTAGAACGCGCAATCGCGCACCGACGATTCAGTGGACGTTCAGTAGGGCGGCATCAAGCTGGCGTGTCCTGATGCACTCACTAACGCGAATTTTGGCCGGACGATCGGTGCTTGTCAATGAGGAAGGTGACACATGCGAGGTGGTTGCTCACGAAGTGCGCGGTCATCCGGCCGCTCCGTCGTCGCGCGTGTGCGAGGCGCACAGCTCATCCTTGTAACGGCTGTGCTCGTTCTGCTCCCTGCGATCGTGTCAGCGCAATCGCCATGGGAGCGAGCGGCCGGGAATCTGGAACGCACGTTCACCGGCCCGCTCGCGCGGTCTCTCGCCCTCGTCGCGATCGTTGTCGGCGGACTGACTTTCATGTTCGGTGAAATGGGCGCGAAGCGGCAGCTCGCGGGCATCGTCTTCGGGGGTGGCCTGGCGCTGTTCGCAGCTCAATTTCTTGTTTGGTTGTTCTGACCGAGACCCCGAAGAGCCCTCGGAGTGCATCATGCCCGACCAACCCACCTTCCGCCCCGTGCACAAAGCGCTGCACCGGCCACTGACCGTCTGCGGCGTGGATCGACGGCTGTTCTTTCTCGCACTCCTGATGGGCGGGGCCACGTTCAACCTTTTCTACTCGTTTCTGTCTGGAATCCTGGTGTTCCTTGGCCTGTACGGGTTCGCGCTCTGGGCAACGAACCGCGATCCGGACATGCTGCGCATCATCATCGCCTCCTCCGGAAGCCGGCGGCGCTACGATCCCGGAAAGCACGAGCGGTTCGACGTGGAGGTGGTTCCGTGGTGAAGCTCGCGCGGATCCTCCGTGACTACAGCGATGCCGGCGGCGTCAACACGCTGCTTCCGCTGTGGGGCTTCGTCGATGACCACACGTTCATGACGAAGGCCGGCCACGTCGGTCTCGTCTACCGGCTCCGCGGCATCGACGTGGACCGTCTCACCCAGGCGCAGCGCCGAGCGCTGACCCATCGAATGGAAGCCGCCCTGCGACAGTTGGACGAGCGCTGCCGCCTTTATCAGTACCTGGTCAAGCGGACAGTCGGCCCATTCGTCGCACCAACATGCGCGGAGCCGGTCGCACAGGAAGCCCTGAGCCGTCGCACGGCCTATCTCAACGAACGACGGCAGGGGCTGTACGAGCTCGCGCAGTACGTTGTCCTCCTACGTGAAGGCACAACACACGGACAGGTGAGCACGCGGCTCGAGGGAGTCTGGCGTGAGCCGCGGGAAGCGCTTCGACGGTGGCTCTCGACCCACCATTCGCTGAAGCTGCTGGAGGCCGAACTCGACGACGGCATCGCCAGGCTGCTTCACCAGGCCGAATCCTTTGAATATCAGCTGGTCGACTTCGGCTTGGCTCGCCTCGCACGCAGCGAAGCGTTCCGCTTCTTCCGCCAGATGGTCAACTACGACGAGCCTACCCTCGCGGCGGTTCCAGCCAGCACCCCTGGAGCCTACCTGGACTACTTCGTTGCCGATTCTGCGGTCGAGTGCCACCGAGACCACCTGATGGTCGGTTCGAGGCGGGTGAAGGTCCTCTCGATGAAGGAGCCACCCGCCCAGACATACGCGCACATTCTCGGCGACTTGCTTGCGGTGCCCGGGGAGTTCATCGCCGGTCTCGAATGGCAACGGGTCGGACCGGAGCGAATGCGGCGGGACATCCAGTCGCGGCGGCGGCACTTCTTCAACAGGCGTGTCGCACTCATCAACTACGTGTCACCTGAAGCGAAGGCCGAAGAGATGCTGGTCGACGAGTCGGCAACGGCCACGGTGAAACAGCTCGGCGACGCCCTGACCGAGATGGAGGTGAACGGGCACGTGTTCGGTCGCTGTTCCTTGACGGTGGTTCTTCACAGCGAGGACAAACGAGAACTGGATCAGCAGGCCGCCCAGGCGATGAAGGTGCTGGCTGCTCATGACGGCGCGTTCTTCGACGAGTCCTACAACCTGATCAATGCGTGGGTAAGCATCGTACCTGGAAACGGCGCACGCAACCTCCGTCGGGTGGCGCTGCTCGAAACGCATGCCGCCGACTTGAGTTTCCTGTTCGGAATCGACCAGGGCCGCGCGGGCTCAGCGCTCCTGGTGGAGCCGCTGGCGACCTTCGAGACGCCGCACCACACGCCGTTCGCGTACCACCTGCACGTCGAGGACGTCGGTCACACACTCGTGCTCGGCGCGACCGGCAGCGGCAAGAGCTTCCTCCTGAACTTCCTTGTCACGAGCGCGCAGCAGTACGACCCCTTCACGATCGTTCTGGATCTGGGTCACGGGTATCGCAAGCTCGGCGCGCTCCTTCATGGCGGTTATGTCGAACTCGGGTTGCGCCATCACGACGTCCGTATCAACCCATTCTCAATGGAGCCAACGCCGGAGCACCTGCATTTCCTGCACGGATTCGTCCGCGTGCTGCTCGAGGGCGAAGACGGCTATCGATTGAGCGAACTCGAAGATCGAGAAGTTTACGAGGCGGTCGAGAACCTCTACGTGCTCGACCGGAATCAGCGCCGGCTGTTCACGCTCGCGAACCTGCTGCCACGGGCACTGATGGCGCGGCTCCAGAAATGGGTCGAGGGAGGGCGGTACGCCGAGTTATTCGACAACGTTGACGACACGCTGACGTTCGAGCGGCTTCAGATCTTCGACTTCGATGCCATGAGGGCATATCCCTCTCTGATCGAGCCGCTGTTGTTCTACATCCTGCATCGCGTCAACGAGCGTGTGATCGACGAGGCCGACACCCGGACCTTGAAGCTCTGTGTGATGGATGAAGCGTGGCGCTTCATCCAGAACCCAACGCTGCGCGCGTACGTGCAGGAAGCCCTGAAGACGTGGCGGAAGCGGAATGCGGCCATGATTCTCGCCACGCAGACGGTCGACGACTTCGCCTCGGCAGACCTGCTGCGGACGGTCGTCGAAAGCTGCCCGACCAAGCTGCTGCTGGCGAACCCAGCCCTGGAACGATCGCGGTACGCGGAGCTGTTCCAGATGAACGAGATGGAGCTGGATCTCTTGGCCGGCCTGATGCCTCGCCGACAGATTCTGCTCAAGCGACCGGACCTGACGAAGGTCCTCACCCTGGCGGTGGACCCCAAGAGCTACTGGATCTACACGAACACGCCCATCGACAACGACCGGGTCGCCGCGGTTTTCAGAGAGCACGGTTTCGAAGCGGGCCTGGACCGACTCGCGGCGTCGGCCTGATTGTGGGAGGTGTGCCATGCGGTGGAGTGGTCTGCGTGCGTTCACGGTGACGATAGCGGTTTTCGCATGCTCGGCAGCAGGAACGGTCGCTGTTGCCCAATCGGGCGGCGTCCGAGAGGTGTCGGCGACCGAACGTGGGGTGATTCCGCTGCAGACGCGCCTCCGCTATACGACGATGGTTGTCCTTCCTGAGGGAGAGGAGATCCTGGACGTCCTGTGTGGGGACCGGGATTTCTGGGTGGTTAGCGCCACACACAACATCGCCCATGTGAAGCCGGCAAAGGCCGGAGCAGAGACGAACCTGAACCTGGTCACATCGAGCGGGACGATCTACTCATTCATGCTGAGCGAGAAATCGAGCCCGCCAGATATCAAGGTTTACGTTCTTGGTGAGGCTGCCGGAACGAACGGGAAGCCGAAGTACTACTCGGCCGCCCAGGTGGAAGGACTGGAGGCGCAGATCACCGAACTTCGCACCTCGCTTGGAACTTCTGCTCGGGAGGAAGCGCGGAAGGCGGATGAAGCAATTGCCGCGTACCGGCAGGAGTATCCCACGCGCCTTCAGTTTCCATATGGCCTGACCAAGTACGAGAAACCCTTTCTTGTTCAGTCGATGTGGCACGACGGCGAGTTCACGTACCTGAAGACGGACGCGACGGAATTGCCAGCGTTGTATGAGCTGAAGGACGGCAAACCGTCGATCGTCAACTTTCAGGTGCGCGAGGGCACCTACGTCGTGCCGAAGGTAATCGATCGCGGGTACCTCGCGCTTGGGAACCAGCGCTTCACGTTCGAGCAGCGGGAGCGGTGAACATGGCCGAAGAGCCTGGCACCCCGGCGGCACCTGTCAGCGACCACCGGCCAGTCCCTCGCGGCGTACTGCCGCGTCGATTCCAGACCTGGCTGATGGCGGGGCTGGCGCTCGGAATTCTCTTGATCATTCTGATCACCGGCCAGCCCGAGCCCACTCGAACCCCGGCACAGTCGCAGCCGGCGCCTGTGGCCCCGAATCCGGATCGGTTGCGCGACTACGAGGAACGCCTTCGAGCAATGGGAGCACGTCAGGCCCTGGAAGCTCAGGCCGTGCAGCCAGTGGTTCCCGAGGCGCGCCGCTTCGAGGAACCTGCCAGCCCCGCGCCTGAAGACCCGATCGACGCCGACCGCAAACGTCGAGAGTACGAGAGCTTGTTCGCGAGCAATGTCGTTCTCAGCCGTCGGCCGGAGGGAGACCGACCCGATGCCGGCCGCCCCGCCGGTGTCTTGCCAGGTGAGATGCCACGCGACAACCTGACGCCCTCGCTCGATGAGATCGCGGAAGCCGTCGTCCGAGCCACAGGCGGCGGGAGCCCGGGTTTAGGACGTCCGCCCATGCCAACGAACGACGTCGCTTCCCCCGACCGGAGTTCCGCCGGGCCCGCTGCCGCTGGTCGGGAGGAACGAACGCCTGAACGAACGAGTCCAATCAGCGCCTCCGGACCGGTGCATCCTCTTCTCGAGGGAACCGTTATCGACACGGTCCTGACCAACAGGCTGGACGGAAGCGAAACGGCGCCGGTCAATTGCCTGGTCACAAATCCTGTCTTCTCCCACAGCGGACAGCATGTCCTGATTCCTGCGGGCGCGCGCGTCCTCGGCGAGACGCGACCCGTTCAGGCCCTCGGCGAGACGAGACTCGCAGTGGCTTTTCATCGGCTGCTGATGCCCGATGGCAGCACGCTTCGCCTCGATCAGTTCATGGGCCTCAACCAGATCGGTGATGCCGGTCTGCGGGACAAGGTCAACCACCACTATTGGTCCACGTTCGGATCGGCCGGTGCTGTAGGCCTCATCAGCGGTCTCGCACAGTGGATTGGCAGCGCCGGGCTTTCGGGTGGGACCGGTGACCGGACGGTCATCATCGCCGGCGGGGCGGACGCGGCATCACAGGCGAGTCTTCAGGTCATGAGCCGCTTTTTGAACCGCCTTCCAACCGTCACCATCCGCGAGGGACACCGCGTGAAGGTGTACCTCACGAGCGATCTGCAGCTCCCCGCATATCAGGCGCGCGAAGGCGCTTCGATTGAGAGCCGCGGCAGGAGGCCCCAATGATGCGACGCATACTCGTCGGAACACTCGTCCTCGTTCTCGTTACCACGCCGGCAAGCGCTCAGTTCGCGGTCATCGACCCGGCGAACCTCGCGCAGGCGATCCTCATCGTCCAACGCACGCAACGCCATCTCGAGGAGCTCCGGGCGCAGTACCGAACGATCGTGCGGATGGCGCAAGGGCTCGGACGACTGGAACAGTACCGGATCCCACCGTCTGCCCTCACCGGACATGACTCTGGGCGCTGGGCGTATGGGCGCCAATGGATCAGCGCACTGAACAGCGGTGACGCAACCGGTGCCGCGTATCTGGCGACCGCGACACCGTTGGCGCCGCCGAATGTGCCAGGTCACCTGTCAGCCGCCGCTCGAAGAGCGTTCGAGCGGCAGTACGCGACGGTCGAGATCACCGACTCGGTCGCGATGATGGGCGGACACCAGGTCGGACTGATGCGCGGCTACTACGGGGAGCTCCAGCGCGCCGTCGACGCACTAGAGCGGGACGTTCTCAACAGCGGCTCGTCGTACCACGAAATGACCGCCATCCTCGACAAGGTGGCGGCCGGCGAGCTGCTCGGGCGACGGCAGGACATGGCGGCGAACCAGTTGCTGTCGCACGCGCTCGAGCAGTTGCTGGCAAGGAGCAAGAGACAACGGGACACCGAAGCGTCGACGCTCAATATGCAGCTCGTCACGTGGAGAGACGGGGAGGCCGCGAATCGCGCGTTTCGCGCCGGCGCGGGCCATGCCCTCGCCACGTGGCGGCAGCCATAGGAGGTCCGGCATGTATCGGCACCACCGGCCAAGTCGTTTTGGAATCGCCCTGGTCTCGGGCGCGCTGATGGTCGCGATTGCGACTCCGGTATCAGGGCAGTTGGTCGTTTACGATGCCGCCACCACGGCTCGAAACACCATCACGGCTGCGGTGAAGGAGTTTCTCTTCGAGACGGAGCGGCAGCAGCACGCGAAGATCCTGGAGATGGCGCGAAGGCTGAGTGCGCTGACAAATCTCGGGAAATACGCGATCGAGGAGGTGCCGCGCTGGAGAACGCACGGCGGCGACTTCTTTTACGCGCAGCCATACAACGATGCGCTGATCTTCGGCGACTCCTCTGGATCGGCGTTCACGGAGCTGAGCCACCGACTCGTCGCGGACGCAGGGCTCCTCGATCGACTCGACGTGCCGGCACGACGTCTTGTTCAGGCCCGGCTGGCGACAGTGAACCTGACCGATGCCGCCGCGATCGCAGCAACCCACGGCAGCGGCCAACTCCGCCTGATCGGACGAAAAAATGAACTGCAGGCGATCGCCGCACTCGAAGGCGACGTGATCGATCCGTCGAGCGATCAGAGCACAACGGCGGTCCTGGACAAGATCAGCGGCGCGACGCTGATTGGTGCTCGCCAGCGTCAGGCTCGCATTCAGTTGCTCGTCGGTGTGGTCGAGCAACTCCTGGTTGAGAGCAAGCGCGCGAGAGACACGGACACGGCTGCACTGGCGATGCAGATCGTCACGTGGCGCGACGGGCGAGCCGCCGCCAATGCATTCGTGGCCGGATCGGGAGACGCGCTCAGAACATGGCGCCAGCCGTAAGCGATTGTGTGGATTCTCATGGAACTCAATCTGCTCCCAACGATTCAGCAAGCAATCTCGAGCCTTCTACTGACGTACGAGCCGGAGTTCCTCCGCTTCGGCCATCGGCTGTTTCTGTCCCTGGCGACGATCATCCTGGCGTGGCACGGCATCCAGATGATGTTCGCTCGTGAGGGCCTCAGCGACTCGATGTTTGATTTCGCCAAACTGCTGCTTGTGGTGGCCTTGGGATACTCGTTCATCGCGTTCTACGAGTCGCCGCTGCCTGGGATCGGGGTGTCGTTCAGCAACCTGATCACAGACCAGGCGTTCTACTTCCAGTCGGTGCTCGAAGCCCGTTCGTTCGACAACATCTACCGGCACTTCGACGAGCTGTCAGACCGCTTCATCCAGCCGGACGCATGGGCGATTCTGGCCAACCTCATCTATTGGATCGTGCTGCTGCTCGTCGCCTTTGCGAAGGCCGTGTCGATGGCAGTGATCGCATTCGGTCTGATTGCCAGTGCCGTTTGCGCGTTGCTCGGTCCTCTGTTCGTCCCGTTCTTCATCGTTCCCAAGCTCGACTGGCTGTTCTGGGGATGGTTCAAGGCGTTCATCCAGTACTCGTTCATCCCGGTCGTGGCGATAGCGTTCCTGATGGTGTTCGAACAGTTCGTCTTCCGGTACGTGACCACCTTGCCTCCGACGATTACCCAGGCGGAGTATGGCATCTACGGCCTTCAGGCGGTCGCCGTGATCATCACGTTCTGCACCGGGATCGTGCTCGTCCCATCGCTGACGACCTCGATCTTCTCCGGTCAGGGCGGTCAGGCGGCCTTCCCTGGCCTGAGCCGGTTCATGAGGCGCTAGCCAGCGTCAGTGAGGCACAGCTATGCCGAAGCGATTCTCGAACGTTCCGGAGCACCTGAGGGAACCCCACCACGTCGCGTGGTCTGACTTGCCGCCCTTCTATTGGAAGGCGCTGGGCATCACCATCGCGCTGGGGTTCATCACTGGACTGATCTGGATTGCGTGGCGGTTGTTCGACCTTCACGTTCTGAACTGAGGAGGGCGGGCCGTGGCCGGTGTCGTTGGCGATATCAACCCGAAGACGATGGAGAGCGCGAAACGCCAGTTCGTGGAGCTGTACGGCTCTGCGCTGGTGATGAACACGTACCTCAAGATCGCGCTCGTTCTCGTTTCCCTGGTAGCCCTCGGACTGCTCGGCCTCAACTTCCATACCGCCGCGCGATACTCGCAGGTGAAGCCACTCGTCGTGCGAATCGACGAGGTCGGTCGGGCAGAGGCCGTCGTATACGATGCTTCACGCTATCAGCCGCAACCTCCGGAGCTGCGGTACTTCCTGACCCAGTTCGTCGTGAAGCACTTCAGCCGCATCCGTTCGACGCTCCAGCGTGAGTATCCGGACTCGTTGTTCTTTCTGAACCCCGCTCTGGCGGACGCCACGATCGCTCAAAACGACCAGAGCCGCGTGCTCGAAATGTTCGTGACCAACCCCACCGCCGACGAGATCGAGGTGGCGGTCCAGAACGTGAGCTTGAGCGAGCTTGCGACGCCGCCCTTCAAGGCGGCCGTGACCTTCCAGAAGGTCTACTACACGCCCGGTACGCGGTCCGAACGGAACCGCGAAACCTACGTCGCGCAGGTGGACTTCGTCCTGCGCGAGCATGTGCCTAACGAGTTCGTCCGAGTGAATCCGCTGGGGCTCCAGATCGAGTACTTCCGCGTCGATCAGGCGTTCGAGGATCGACGTCAATGATCGCCAACGCAGCACTTCTGGCGGCTCTCAGCGTGTTCCTCTTGGCCGGCTGGCTTGCCGGCGAGCTGCGCTTCCTTGCGCCATATAAGACCGTCCTGTTTCACGAGCACGCGGCCCTCATCGGCGGGGCCGCCCTGATTCTCTTCCTGAACCTCACCGCGACCTACTACAGCGTGGCCCGCTGGCTGTTCCTGCGCGACACCGGCCGCAAGCTGCTGCACCTCGACCGTCAGCTTGCGACCGACGATGCCGTGCTCGATGACCTGCGGTCGTACCTGAAGTAACAGCGGGAGGTTCAGATGTGGCGAGACATTGATCCACGCGCTCAAGAGCGCGAGCGGCCGGAACCCGGCCTCGGCAGGGTTGGCGGCTACACCGAAGTGGAATCCGGACAGGTCTCCGACGACCCGCGTGACGTGTTCACGCGCGACCTCGACCTGCCACGAGGATCGTCAAGAGAACGTGTCCGTGTGAAGGACAAGGAGTACCGATTGTCAGGAGAAGACGTGCGCGTTCTTGCGACTGTCGGGGCGTTCCGCGTTGTGCCCTCAGGTGACCTGAGAGAGCCGAATCCGCGGACACCGACGCGCCCGGCGCGCGACCTAGAACGCCTCCGCGATCTCGGCCTCGTACAGACCGTTCCGTACGTCGTCGGGCGTACGCGGACGACGCTGGTGACGCTCACTGGTCATGGGCGGGACGTCCTCGAAGGGGCGCGACGGCCCGGCGCTGACAGCGACCGACAGGCGTTCTACGTCGGCATCACCAAGCCCCGTGAGCTGGCCCACGATTCCAGGGTCTACAGCGCGTACATGAAGGCAGGCGAGCGCCTCGCCGAACGGGGCGAACCGGTGCGCCGAGTCGTGCTCGAAGAGGAACTCAAGCGCGAGTATCAGCGGTTCCTCCAGGCAGAAAACCGCACCCGCCGCGAGCATGGTGAAACCCCTGAGGAGCGGGCCGATGCTGTGGCTCGCTGGGCTCAGGAGCATCAGCTTCCGTACGAGGATGGCCACGTTCACTTCCCTGATGCACGGATCGAGTACGACGGCCGCGACGGACGTCGCGCTGTTGAGGACATCGAGGTCGTCACGCCGCATTACCGCGGCGCTCACGCGGCGGCCAAGGTCCGTGCGGGATTCAGTCGGTACCGCGCCGTCGGCGCTCGCTTGGGCGGTCTTCGGACGACCGGCAGGAGCGGGCGCGGCGTGGACTCACGTCTCGCTGAGGAGCTCCTCCAGTGACGCGCGCCGACCAGATTCGCGCCGTCGCGAAGCTAGGATTCACCGAGCGGCAGGCGGGCTTTCTCGTGACCGTGCTGGTCCATGCCGGCGTCTGTGTAGGGCGCCAGTACTGTGTCTACGCCCGAATCGTGCGGGGTCAGAAGGTTCACGACTTCTTCTCAACCCTGGTCGCCAAGAAGTTCGCCACTCCGTACACGTCGGCCCATCGCGGAGCGCGGCTGTATCACGTTCAGGGCAAGAGGCTCTACAGCGCCGTCGGTGAACCAGACAACCGGAACCGCAGACCGGTGACGTTGGCCCGCGCGATCGAACGCCTGATGCTGCTCGACGCTGTGCTCGCGGACAGCGGCCTTCGATGGCTCGGCACCGAGCGCGAGAAGGTGGCGTACTTCCAGAACGCTACGACCCTCAGGCCAAACGAGCTGCCTCACCTTGGATTCGGTGTGCCGCCTGAGCAGACCGCTCGGTATTTCCCCGACAAGCTGCCGATCGGCGTTGCCCCCGACGGTCGGACACACCTGTTCCTGTACCTCGTAAATCGCCGTGCTCCGGTGGACTTTCGTGCGTTCCTGCACCGCCACGTGGAACTCCTCCGCGCGTTGCCAAGCTGGGAGCTTCGCTTATTGACGCCTCAACATCTCGCGGAGGACGTACCGGCGTTCGAGGCAGCGGCACGCCAGGAACTCGCGGCACCACTGCGCCTGGATGCAGTGGACGAACTGAGCTGGTTCTTCAACCAACAACTGAGTGTGGAAGCAGGGGCGGCTCCTGAGGACTGCGCTCGCTTCGGGCGTGCGCACCGCCAGTTTCACGCACCACGCTACCGCACGCTCTATAGGCTGTGGAAGAAGGAGGGCAACCGCCTTCTCCACGGAACCGTCTCTCCGGTTCTCGAGGACGCCCTCGCACGGGGACGCGGCCGAGTGACAACCGAGGTCCTGACTCGCAGGTATCACCATCTCTCCTCCCTGGTTGGCTCCGCATGAGTGACAGAAATGGGGGAACGGGGTGGGGGAACGAAAACGCGGGAGCACGGTTCCCCCGTGCTGGCTGTCGTCGACGAGCATTCGGCCAGCTCGAGTTCGGGGCCCTCCCCCCATCTCGGCGCGGCATGTTGTTGAAACGAAGTCGGTTGC
The DNA here is from genome assembly GCA_035553795.1 of Vicinamibacterales bacterium. Lineage (GTDB taxonomy): Bacteria > Acidobacteriota > Vicinamibacteria > Vicinamibacterales > UBA2999 > 12-FULL-67-14b. The sequence continues at coordinate 7,865 of DATMJU010000135.1, read as the reverse complement.
GGCAGCCAGACCGCGCGGCGTCCTTTGCCGCGCGTGGAGCCGGGAGCAGCCGGCGAGGACGGAGTTCGAGGCAGCCGGGGCGTGAGCGACCCTATTTCGGCTGCCCCGGACTTCGCCCGAAGGCCAGCCCTGACTGGGTCGCTCACGCCCCGGCTGCATGTCTGGTTTGTCCGGACGAACGTGACCGCGCGGTTGTCGTCGATACGACACCCTGCATGGTCGATCAGCGGGACGCCCGCTCGCCGCGTACAGAGCCGCGAGATGGGTGCCTACCGTCACAACTTTCTCCCGACCGGAGGGTGCAATGCCATTGATCAAGCCGCGCACGCGCGGCAAGCAGCTCGTGAAACATCGCACGCGACTCGACAGCGAAAACAACGAGACGCTGTATGCGTACGCGCAGTTCCTCGGCGAGTCGACCGAGTACGTGCTCAATCAGGTCATCGACACCGTGCTCGCTCGCGACAAGGAGTTCGCGAAGTGGCGAGAAACGCATCAGGGCTCGTATGTGCCCCGCACGCACGACCGGCGACGCCGCAAGAACGTTGCACCACGCCGCGTCGAGTCAGGTGCCGCCCTGACCGGAGAAGCAGCCACCGCCGTTGAGCGCTAGACGGGCTGGTGTCCCATGCTCCGCAAGGTTGTCGAAGCGCGTTCGGTGGTCGCCTTGGCCATGTCCGGTGGAGTCGGTCTTTGGGGACTGCGCGCGTATCCCGTTTCGCACGACGATGTGTTCCTCGGGCTGATCGGGGAACGAGCACCTGGAGTGCTGTCCGTTCTGAGCTACGGATACGCCACGCTCTGGTTCACCACGCCGTACTTCGCCGCATCACTGTTGATGTCACTGCTGGCGATCGCCGTCTATCGCCGCGAGCCGCGCGCCCGTGTCCGGCCACTACCACCGTACCCGCAGCCCGAGCAGCGACCGACTCCGTCGGTTGTACTGGGCGAAAGGCATTACGCGACGACTCCTGGACCGGCGGCGCGGCCCGAGTGGCTGACCGTCCCGCAACGGGGCCTCTACACCGGCGTCATGATTCTGGGCGCCGTCGGAACCGGCAAAACGTCAGCGTGCATGTATCCGTACGTCGACCAGCTCCTTCGCTGGAAGTCCGATGATCCGGCACGCAAACTTGGTGGCCTGGTCCTGGAAGTGAAGGGAGACTTCTGCGGACAGGTGCGGTCGATGCTCCACCGGACGGGTCGTGGCGCCGACTACGTGGAAATGGGGCTCGACACGGGGGTCTGCTATAACCCGCTGCACAACGAGCTGGATCCCTACGCTGTGGCCTACGCAATTGCCACGCTGCTGAACAACCTGTTCGGCAAGTCGAAGGAGCCGTTCTGGCAGCAGGCGTACACCGATCTGCTGAAGTTCGTCATCCTGCTCCGACGCATCAGTGACGGTTACACGACGTTCTCGGAGGTCTACCGCTACATCCTGGACGACCAGCAGATCGATCGAGACATCCGGCGACTGAAGGCCGACCTCTCCGAGCCACCGGACGTCCTGATCATCCGTCAGGTCGATTTCCGCGAACACTGTGTGCAGAAACCATGGGCCCACTGGTTCAATGAGGATCCGGACCACATCGCGCATCCGTACGAAGCCGGTCTCGAGACATTTCTGGACGCGCGGAAGGTGACGTACGAGGTCCGGAAGCCGAAAGGTCCGGGATGGGCGGCACGGAAACACCAGCTCGAAGCCGTTGAGCGATGGTACCTGCACGGGTGGAGTCGGCTTGACGGACGCCTCCGATCATCGATCGTCGAGGGCATCGTCGTGTTCCTGTCCCTGTTCGACGACAGTCCGGCCGTGCATCGCGCGTTCTGTCCGCCGCGTCGTGCCTACACGGAGGACCCGCCGGACGGAGAACCGAAGCCGCTCGCGCCAATTGATTCTCTGCTGGAGAGCGGCAAGGTGCTGGCCCTGAACTTTCCGGTCGGCATGAACCCTGGCCTGGCCCGCATTCTGGGCGTCATGCTGAAACTGGATTTCCAGCGCGCGATTCTCCAGCGCATCCCGCAGATCACGGCCAATCCGAAACGCATCTGGCGCGACCTGCTGTTCGTCTGCGACGAGTACCACGCGTTCGCGACAGTCGGAGAAGTGGATCCGACCGGCGACGAGCGCACGTTCGCACTGTCCCGCCAGGCACGGCTGATCCCGATCGTCGCCACCCAGAGCATCAGCTCGCTGCGTTCTGCGCTGCCGGGGGATGAGAGCTGGCGAACACTGCTGCAGTGCTTCCGCACGAAGGTCTTTCTCGCGACCAGCGATGAATTCACCGCAAGAAACGCGGCGGAGCTGTGTGGTCGACGCGATCGACTCAAGGCGCATTACAGCGTTTCCGAATCCGGCCGAGATGCACACATTTCTCTTCTTACCGGACGGCCGACATCAGCGACGCAGTCGCTGAGTGCGAGCAAGAGCTACGCACCGCACCATGAGTACATCTTTGCGCCCCGTGTGTTCACGCAGCTCCAGAACGCGCAGGCCATCGCGCTGCCCTATGACGGCATAAACCCGCTCCCGCCGCAGTACTGCTATCTGAAGCCGCACTACCTGGACGTCCAGACCAGCTATTTCGATCACCTGGAGCGGGGGGCGATATGAGCAGCCTGGATCGCATTCTACCGTTCCTGAAGTCGATCGAGGATCTCCTGGTCGATCCGGCCGTCACGGAGGTCATGGTGAACGGCGGCGGCCGGCGTGTGTTCGTCGAGAGGCGTGGATGCATCGAACAAGTGCACGACCGGACCCTGGAAGTCCGGAATCTGACGGTCGCGATCAAGAACATCGCGCGTGCGTGCGGCGACGAGATCTCCGAGCGTCAACCGGTGCTCGACGCCAGGCTCGAGGACGGCTCGCGTGTGGCCGCCATGTTTCCGCCGTGTGCTGTCGATGGACCGACGCTGACCGTTCGGAAGTTCACGCACCGATTCACGCTGGATGACCTGGTTGACGTCGGAACGCTATCAGCGGCCCTGGCAGACGTTCTGCGTGCCGCGGTTGCCGCTCGCCACAACATCCTGATTTCGGGTGGCACCGGCACCGGCAAGACGACGCTGCTGAACGCCGTGGCGCAGACGATTACGCCTCAGGACCGCATTGTGCTGATCGAGGAAACGTCCGAGATTCTCATCGACAAGCCGAATCTCGTTCGCTTCGAGGCACGACGAGCGCAGGTGCCGCTCGGCCAGGAAGAGCCTATGCCGGCCGTGACGATCGCCGACCTCGTGCGGGCGACACTTCGCCATCGACCAGATCGGATCCTCGTTGGCGAAGTGCGCGGTCCGGAAGCCTTCGACCTCCTGCAGGCCCTCAATACAGGCCACCTCGGAAGCATGACGACGATCCACGCCAACAATGCCGAGCAGGCGCTGACGCGGCTCGCGCACTGTGTGCTGACCGCGAACGTCGGCCTGCCGCATCGGAGCACACGCGAGGCGATCGCATTGGCCATTCACCTGGTGGTCCACCTAGCTCGGCTGGACGCGAGGCGGGTTGTCACCGAAGTCGTCCGGGTTCAAGACTACAATCCGCACGACGACCGTTTCGTCGTCGAAGCCTGGTCTCCTCCGCAGGCGGTTCAGGAAGGAGCGACCGCATGACCAGACCCGCGAAGTTCGTTGTCGCGATTCTCGTCGCTGTCACCTTTGCGAGCTGTGGCCGTGAGGGCACTCCGACCGGACCGTCCGGACAGACATCGTTCCTGACCGGCACGTGGCGAGGCACCGTGACGATTCAGGTCAATCCCGGCGACCCGAACCCCCCGCCGCCGTCGAGCGGCGACATGACATGGACATTCGAGGTGGTCCCGCAGACGAACATGCAGTCTCTACGCGCGACGATCCGCTCGACGCATCCTTGGCTCACGATGGAGACGACCGGTTCGACGGCGCTGTCGCCTGGAAACAGTCCGCCCACTCAGATCAGTACGCACGGGGAGTTCAACTCACCCCGCGGTTGTCGCGGGACGTTCGGAAGTGTCGGGTCTGCGCAGGCGACGAGCATCGAGGCGGACTTCACCGGGACCGATTGTCAACTGGCGACGTTCACGGGACGCGTTGTGCTGACGAAGCAGTAGCGGTCTGGAGGGGTGCCCGATCGTCCTCACGCCGGAGTGGACTTGATCCGGTTTGGTGGACATCGTCCGAAAGGCGGATACGATGTCCCCAATGGCGGAAACGAGAAGCCGACGGTCGCGTCGGCGGTTCACGGATGAATTCAAGCAGCAAGCGGTTCGCCTGGTGCTCGATGAGGGGAAGAGCGTCACGGCCGTGGCGCGCGACCTCGACCTCGTCGCATCGGCGTTGGGCAATTGGGTCAAGCAGGCGCAAGCCGATCGATCGAAAGGACGCACGGGTCTGACGACCGCCGAGCGTGAGGAGCTGGTGCGGCTCCGCAAAGCGCTGCGGATCGCAGAAGAAGAGCGAGACATCCTAGAAAAAGCAACGGCGTTCTTCGCGAAGCAGAGCCGATGAGGTTTGCCTTCATCGCGGCGAAGAGGGCCGAGCACCGAGTGACCATTCTCTGCCGCTGCATGCGCGTGACCCGCAGTGGGTTTTACGCGTGGTGTCGACGCGGGCTCTCCGCTCGGGCGCAGCGTGATCTCGTCTTGCGCACAAAGCTGCGCGCGTTCCATGCGGCGAGCGGTCAGGTCTACGGTCGTCCGCGCTTGTGGAAGGACTTGCACGAGGACGGCGAGGCCGTCAGCGAAAAGCGGGTCAAGCGCCTGATGCGGGAGGAGCAGATCCAGGGCAAGGTGCCGAAGCGCTTCAAGCAGACGACCAACAGCCATCACAACGATCCGATCGCGGCGAATGTGCTCGACCGCGACTTTACCGCGGCGGCGCCGAATCAGCGCTGGGTCGGCGACACCACCGAGTTTGTGATCGGCGAGCACGCCAAGCTCTATCTGGCGGCGATTCTCGACCTGTATTCGCGATTCGTCGTCGGTTGGGCGATCAGCGCCGTGAACGATCGACGACTGACGTTGAAGGCGCTCGAGATGGCGGTCCAGCGTCGCTGTCCCGAGCCCGGGTTGCTGCATCACTCCGATCGCGGGTGCACGTACACGTGCGAGGACTACCAGCGGTACCTCGCCACGCACGGGATCACGTGCAGCATGAGTCGGCGCGCGGACTGCTACGACAATGCCGTGATGGAAAGCTTCTTCGCGACCGTGAAGAAAGAGCAAGCGGATCGGTTTCCGAGCTACAGCGACGCAAAGATGGCGTTGTTCGATTACATCGAAGTGTTCTATAACCAGCGGCGCCGTCATTCAACGCTGGGCCAAGTCAGTCCGGCCAAGTTCGAGCGCGAGGCGGCGGCGTAGGGCATGGCCGCTGCCATCCCTGTGGACGCCAAGAACGCGCCCACAGGGATTTGGAAAACCGCACAGAACGCGGTTTCCCACAGCGCCCACACCCATCATCGGGTTTGTATGAAGAAGACAGAAGACCGAAGAGAACGACGCTAATCAACCTGTCCGCCGATTCGGATCAGGTCCAGGAGTTTATCGCAACGAGAGTGAGGCAGCGCACGTTGGCACTGCTGTGGGTGCGCTGGAACAATAGGGCGTGGTGAGCGACCGCTTGCGAGGCACAATCTGGTGGGACTTTGACGGGACGCTGGTGTCCCGCCCGTCGATGTGGTCGGTCGCCGCTCGGCGCCTGATCGAGCGAGCGTCCATTGCCTGCGCCGACCTGCCCGGACCGTTGCTGTCCGTGCTTAACAACGACATGCCCTGGCATCGGCCGAGCCGGGCGCAACCGGAGTTAAGCACGCCCGAACTGTGGTGGACCAGAGTGTTCGCCACCTACGCCGACGGCTGGTCGCGATGCGGGTGGTCGCATCTGGCCACGCCGGCCGCGTTCGACGCTCTGCGCAGTGAGATCCTGGACGCGCGCGCCTACTCGCTCTTCGAGGATGTCGTACCTGTGTTAACGGCGCTGAGCGCGGAGCGTTGGCGACATGTCATCGTCTCGAATCACGTGCCGGAGCTGGACGACATAGTGGCTGGTCTTGGTATCAGAGCGTTGTTTGCCGACGTGATTACGTCGGGACTTGTGGGTTATGAGAAGCCCCACGCCCAAATGTTCGAAGCGGCGGTGCGGTGCGCCATTCCGGGTGCGCCGATTTGGATGGTCGGCGATAACCCCGAATGCGATTGCCATCCCGTCGGCGCATTTGGCGCCAACGCGATCCTCATCCGCTCGCCCGCACCGGCCTTCGAGCGCCACGCCGCGAACTTATGGCAGGCCGCGAGGCTGATCACTGGTTCATGAGCACACGCCCGGCCCATGCGCCTTGTAGCACGCTTAGTCGCCAGCCAACGGCCGATGCGGCTGCATTAACATCGCTTCGCCATTCGCGGCGTTAAACTCGAACCGACACATTGCTCACAGGTAACGCACCGAACGATGCCCGCACCTATTCAACAGCTCGAGTTGCGACCCGCGACCGAGGCGGACGTCGATGCGATGGCCGAGGCGCACCGCGAGTCTATCCTTCAGCTCGGATCGGAATACTACGCGACCGCGATCGTGAACGAGTGGGCTGGAGTCGTCAGCCCTAGTCTGTACCTCGACGCAATGGCCCGCGGCGAGGTCTTCTTCATTGCCGTGGGAACCGTGGCTGGACACCAGCTGGTCCTCGGCTTCTCCAGCGATTATGTGATCAGTGGCACAACACATGGGACGTCGGCCTACATCCGACCAGTGGCAGCACGCCGTCGCATCGGCTCGCGCCTCCTCACGTTGGCCGAGGCCTTCGGTAGGGCACGCGGTGCGACCGCAGTGGAGATCGAAGCGTCTCTAGGCGCCGTCGAGTTCTACCAACGTCACGGCTTCGTGGAAAGGGGCCGCGGCGAAGTCGCCCTGCCGTCCGGCTTCCGAATGCCCTGCGTCTTCATGCGCAAGGAACTCCGTTGAACTTGCATTGAGGCCGGTTTGCGTCTTCGATGTTCGAGGCGCGACGGTGCGTCGATTCCGCGAGTAGTGGCCCAGCGTAGATCGATCACGTCCTGCACGATGTGCCAGGCCGGCCGCTCCGTAGGCGCACAGCGGTTCCCCCGCGTTGCTGCGATCTCAGCGGGCCGCCAGCAATCGCACGCCGCGCCGACTCCTCCTTGAGCGCGACTGACAGGTTCCCAGCCGATCGGGCGTTCATGAAGCATGGGCGGACTCGGGTCCCAGCCTTCTCGAGCCTGTTCAATGCCCAGTGCAGATCGAGTCGCACCGCTCCGGTTTCTGCGGACGCTGTTCCAGCCGACCGATTGGGTCGCCGTGTTCCTGAAATGCTACGAGACGAGCAGGGCCACCCAGCGTGTTGGCCCGGTGTCGTGGATCCAAACCGAACGGCTTCAGCGGTGGCTGCGGGCGATGAACGCTGAGAAGTTCAACGTCTTCGTGAGCGTGAACGCGATCGCGTCCGGCCGCCGTGCTCGGACTCGTGACGCAATCGGTTCGATCAGGCACGTGTTCCTCGATGCCGACCACGACGGCAGAGCAACCCTGTCGCGGGTCTGCGAGCGGTCGGACCTGCCGCGCCCAAGCTACGTGCTCCACTCGTCCCCAAATCACGTCCACATCTTCTGGCGCGTTGCAGGTTTCGATCACGGGTCAGTTGAGCGTCTGCAGAAGCACCTTGCCCGCGAACTCCAGACCGACCCCGCAGCCACTCCGGTGACGCAGACGACGCGGCTGCCCGGGTTTTTCAATCACAAACGTGCCAAGCCGCATCTTGTGACCGTCGAGTACCTTGACGTGAACGCCCGCTACGGGCCAGAAGATTTCCCGACGCCGATCGAGCCGCCGTCCTGGACGCCGCCGCTGCGCCCGCCAGCGAGCGGCCCCGA
>DATMJU010000134.1:0-22717 GCA_035553795.1 Vicinamibacterales bacterium | reverse complement strand
TGTGGGGTCTCGCCAAGACGCTGTCGCGCGAGCTCGGCCCGCAGGGCATCCTCGTCAACGTGATCGCGCCCGGCCGCATCGATACCGAGCGCATCGCCGAGTTGGATGCGGCGATGGCGACAAAGACCGGCAAAACGGTGGAAGATGTACGCAAGAACTCGGTCGCGGGCATCCCGCTCGGCCGACTGGGCAGGCCCGAGGAGTTGGCGAACCTTGTCGTATTCCTGGCATCGGAAGCCGGAAGCTACATCACTGGCCAGGCCATCACGGTGGACGGCGCCTCTGGCACTGCGCTGTAGCGCCCTCGTCTCGGCCATCTTTCTTCTGAGTCAGACGGTGTGGGGCCAGGCCGTGCCGGCGCCCACACCGGTTGCAGAGACCCGCCCTGAGTTTTCCGCGTTTCTCGTCACGTTAAAAGAGCAGGCGCTGGCCGCCGGTGTGAGCGCCGCGGTGGTCGATCGCGCGCTGGACGGCCTCGAGCCGCTCGAGATTGTCGTTGAGCGCGATCGCAGCCAGCCGGAAACCGTGTTGACGACCGATCAGTACGTGCAGCGCCGGCTGACCCGGGCGTTCCTTCGCACCGCCGCCGCGAAGGCCAAGGAGCATCGCGCGGTCGTGACGCCGATCGCGAAGAAGTACGGCATCCCCGGCAGCGTCATCCTGGCCATCTGGGGCATGGAATCGAACTTCGGGCGCTTCACCGGCACCCGTCCGATCATCCAGGCGCTGGCGACGCTGGCATGGGAAGGCCGCCGCCGCGCGTTCTTCACCGCCGAGCTGATCAACGCGCTGCAGATTCTCGACAAGGGCTACATCGAGCTCGATCAGATGAAAGGCTCGTGGGCGGGTGCGATGGGGCAGCCGCAATTCATGCCGTCGAGCTATCTGGCACACGCGCAGGATCACGATGGTGACGGCCGGCGCGACATCTGGAAGACGCTGCCCGACGTGTTCGCGTCGATCGCCAATTACATGGTGGCGTATGGCTGGAAGGAAGGACAGGCGTGGGGCCGCGAGGTCAAGGTGCCACCCGGCGGCGCCACCAAGCTCGCGGCGCGTGTCGGATTCCGCGAGAGCGGTTGCCGCGCCGCGCGTGAAATGACTGTGCCGATCCCGCTGTCCAAGTGGCAGGCGCTGGGGGTCCGGACCGCAACCGGGACCGCGCTGCCGAAGGCCGACCGTTCTGCGTCCTTGCTGCGCGCCGGCTCGAAGAATTACCTCGTTTACGGCAATTACGATGCGTTGCTTGGCTATAACTGCGCGCATGCCTATGCCCTGGCCGTGGGCCTGCTTTCCGATCGCCTGCGCTGAGGCCGGATACCTTCCTTTTCACTCGCACGCTCCACTAGAATTGAAGGTATGACTACCAACAAGCCGCCTGCTGCGCTGGTGACGGCCGTGTTGTCGCTGGCCGCGCTGTCGATTGCGGCGGGGGTGTACTTTAGTGGGACCGGGCAATTGCCGCTGGCAATGACCGGTGCCGTGTTGTTCGTTCTCCTGGGAGGTGCGGGCTTCGAGCTCGCGCGACGCCGTTCATGATTCGTTCCGTCACTACTCGTTGCTTCGCTGTGTTTGCCGTCGTGTTCGCCGCCGCGTGCGGCGGTGGCGAGACGGCCACGCCCGCGCCCGCTGCCGCTCCGGCCCCGGCGCCTGCTGCCGCCGCCGAGGCGCCGAAGGCGCCCGCCACGCTCACGCTGCTTGAACCGAACGAAGGCGCCATGGGCGGCCACATCGACATGTTCCGCTGGTCGCCGGTCGCCGGCGCTGACGGCTACGTGATCAAGATCGTCGCCGTCACGGGCGATCGCACGGTGTGGGAGAGCGCGCCGCTCACCGTCACCGAAACCAAGCTGCCGGCGACGGTGGCGCTCGAGCCCGAAGTGCACACGTGGACGGTCACGGCGCGCAAGGGCAGCGAGGTCCTGGCCACCGCCGGACCGCAGCGATTCACGATCACACCCTGACCACCTGACCACCTGACCACCTGACTGCCTGATATGACAAAAGACCTGCTCAAAGGCCTCAACGAGCACCTCAAGCTCGAATTCCGCGCGTCGCACGAATACCTGGCGATGTCGATCTGGCTGAACGAACACGATCTGCCTGGGTTCGCCACCTGGATGCGCAAGCAGTCGGGCGATGAGCTGCTGCACGCGCAGCGCATCATCGATCACCTGGTGGAGCGCGACCAGAAGGTCGTGTTGCCGGCGATCGCCGCGCCGCCCACTTCGTGGAAGTCCGCCGAGGCGCTTTGCGCCCACGTGCTGAAGAACGAGCAGGACGTCACAGCCTCGATCAACGAGCTCTACGCGATCGCGGAGAAGGCCAAGGATCGCCCCGGTGTGGTGATGCTGCAGTGGTTCGTCACCGAGCAGATGGAAGAAGAAGCGGCCGCCCGCGCGGTGCTCGGCCGCATTCGCCTCGCCGGCAACACCGGTGTCGGCCTGCTGATGATTGACCAGGAACTCGCCGGAGGCTCGGTGCCCGGCATGCCGGTGTCTCCGACGGACGCGGCCGCCAACTAGCGGCCGGTGACCCGCCATGGCGCGTTGCGCTTCGGCGAGGCAGGCCCCGAATGACTCCTCAGCACTGGAACGCCGCCGATGGCCCGCTCACTGAAGCGGGCCTTCGCGCAAAGCTCGAATCGCTCGGCTATCGCGTCGCGAAGTACGTCTACGAGCCGGGCACGATATTTCCCGATCACAAACACGACGTCGACAAGATCGATGCAGTCCTGTCGGGCCGCTTCCGCCTGGTGGTGCGCGGGCACATGAAGGTGCTCGGCCCCGGCCAGTGGATCGAGATCCCACGCGGGACGATTCATAACGCGGCGGTGGTGGGCGACGAGCCCGTTGTCAGCCTCGATGCGGTGAAACTGTGAGAATCGCGATCTTTGGATCCGGCGGCGTGGGTGGATACTTCGGCGGCCGCCTGGCCGCGGCCGGCGAGGATGTCTGCTTCCTGGCGCGTGGCGCGCACCTTGATGCGCTGCAGCGCGACGGGTTGCGGATCACCAGTCCGCTGGGCGATGTGCACGTGCCGAAAGTGCAAGCCGCGGATCGCCCGCAGGCGATTGGTCCAGTCGATGTCGTGCTGTTCACCGTCAAGCTCTATGACGTGGACGCGGCCGCCGCGACCCTCGCGCCCCTGATCGGCCCCAATACCGTCGTCATCACCATGCAGAACGGCGTCGATGCCATGGACATGGTGGCGAAGCACGTCGGCGCCGATCACGTCGCCGGCGGAGCCGCGTACATCGTGGCCGTGATCGACAAGCCGGGACACATTCGCCACACCACCGCGCAGCAGCTGGTGTTTGGTGAACGCGACGGCAAGCGGTCGGATCGCCTGATTGCGTTCGAGGAGGCCGGCATCCGCGCAGGGTACCAGGCCAAAGCCAGCACCGATGTGCAGGCCGACTTGTGGACCAAGTTCGTGCGCCTCGCCACGTGGAGCGGCATGACGACCGTGACGCGATCGCCGATGGGCGTGGTCCGCGACATGCCGGATGCCTACGCGATGATGATGGCCGCGATCGACGAGGTTATTGCCGTTGGCAAGGCCAAGGGCATCTCGTTCCCCTCCGACTTGATGGAGGGCACGCTCGCCTTGATCAAGAACTTCCCGGCCGGCTCAAAGTCATCGATGCTCGAGGACCTCGAGCGCGGCAGGCGCCTCGAGTTGCCGTGGCTGAGTGGAGCCGTGGTGAGGATTGGAAAAGAAGTGGGCGTGCCGACGCCGATTCACCAGTTCATTACGACCGTCCTGACACCGTTCGTGGACGGCCGGCAAATCCATGGATGACCAGGCGCTGCGGGAGCTGATGCGCGAGTATCAGTCCGGCCGCTTTGAGGCCTTCGACGCGATCTATGCGGCGGTGGCCCCGTCGCTGCGACGCTACTTGCTCTCGCAGGCCCGCGACGCTGCGAAGGCAGATGACCTGGTCCAGGAGACGTTTCTGCAGATTCACCGCGCCCGGCACACGTTCGATCCGTCGTATCCGCTGATGCCGTGGGCAATGGCGATCGCCCGGCACGTGTGGCTGATGGATCGCCGGACGCTGTCGCGCCGTCCATGGGCGCCCGAGGACGTCAACGCGCTCGAATTGCCGGTACGCGCAGAAGCCGCGTCGCTGGCCGACCGGGTGGAGGTACGCCGCGCGCTTGGACAGGTTGCGCCGTCACGACGCGACGCCGTTATTCAGCATCACTTGCTCGGTTTCAGCTTCAAGGAGATTGCTGATCGCGCCGGCATCGCGGAAACCGCGGCCAAGCTGCGATCGAGCCGCGGCATCGCGCAGCTGCGTGCGTTGATGAAGGTGCCGAAGGTGCGGAAGGCGGAGAAATGACAGACGACGCCCTGCGCCTGTCCCAGGAACTGCGCGATCGACTCGCCGCCGATTTTCAGCCGGTGCGCCCGCTGCGCTCGCCCTGGATGCGAACGCTGGTCGTGGTGCCTGTTGCCGTGATCGCCCTCTTTGCCGCGTCGATCACATTCAACGTTCGTTCGGATGCAGAGCGGCTTGGCTGGATCGGCGTGTGGGGACTCTCCGTCCTGCAATTCGCGATCGGGCTTGGCGTGGTTGCGGCGGCGTTGCGCGAGTCGGTCCCGGGTCGTGGTTGGAGTCGAGCCGCGATCGCGGCATGGCTGGCGATCCCGCTCGGCGCGATGATCGCGATCACGCTATTTAGCTGGGAGACCAGCCAGGTGATGGTGCGCCGCCAGTGGTGGCTGGTGGCCGGACTGTGTTTCAGCGGCTCTGCCGCGACGGCGCTTCCCGTTGTCGCGCTCAGCGCGATTCTCGCCGCGCGCGCCTATCCCACTCGGCCGGCGATTGCCGGCGCGCTGTTCGGCGCCGGTAGCGGATTGATTGCTGATGCCGGCTGGCGAGTGTTCTGCCACTTTGGCGAACCGGCGCATGTGTTGTCCGCGCATCTCGCGGCGGTCGTGATGTCGGCGGCGATCGGGTCGTTGCTGTCCATGCGGCTCGCGCGAGCCTGAAGCATCGTCCCTACAGGACGTAACGACTCTTCACACCAGAAATACGCGTTCGATAAACCAGTACGAGCCGGCCAGGATGACCGCCACCGACCCGGCAATGGCGATCTGGCGCGCGGCGCCTGCACTGCGGCGCTGAATGACCGCGAGTGTGCCGGCCGCCACGCCGACGATGACCAGCTGGCCGATTTCCACGCCCAGGTTGAACGCAAACAGCGACCAGCCGAGCGCCGCCTGCGGTAATCCGAATTCCTTGAGCACGTACGCAAAGCCAAACCCGTGAATCAGGCCGAAGGCGACCGCGAGCCACGCGCGAATGTCAGTCTCGGATTGGGGTGCGGTCCTTCTTGCCTTGAGTACGAGCAGGTTGTCCGCGCCAACCACCACGATTGTCAGCGCGATCAGGGGTTCGATCAGCCGGGCAGAGGGAGACAGGATATCGAGGGCCGCAAGGGTGAGCGTGACGCTGTGTCCAATCGTGAACGAGGTGACGATCAGGGCGAGCCGCGACAGCGTTCCGCCGAGAAGCAGCAGGCCAATCAGGAACAGGATGTGGTCGGGGCCGATCATGATGTGCTCGATGCCTGAGAGCACAAACGTCTTCACAACCGCCCAACGTCCCTGCGTGCTGCCCGAGTAGTACTCGGCCGTCTGATTCGAGGCATCAAGGATCAGCTGCAGCTTCAGTTCGGAGTCCTCGTAGACGTTGACGAAGGTCTGGTGGATCGGGTCATACGGAAAGACGTAAGCCTGCATCGAGATGTGGCCAGGCCTCGTTCCGATGACCGTGAATGCGAGCCGCAGGCTCTGCCGATCCGGGACTACATCGATCGCGCCGAAGGTGACGGTCGCCGGCCGGCCATCGAGAGCCAGCCGCAGGCGGGGCGACAGCAGCGCGACCAGCGCATCGCGCACGCGCGCTGCCTCCGCGGGTTCCAGAAGAGAATCCGCATTCTGGATGCCGAGATCGTGGGCGGCGTCGAGGTCGTGCACCACCAGCGTGCCGCGCAGCCCAGAGGCGTCCAGGTGCAGGTCGAGATAGCTGAATGGCGCCGGGTGTGCCGCCGCAGGGGCGGCGATCAGCAGCGACGTCAGCGCGGCCAGGGCCGCAATGCGAGTCCTCAAGATGCCTTTAAGACGACGCGAGCGGCGGCCCAGATCCATGTGAGGCAGATTGCCGTGGTCAGGATCACGTCGCTCGGCCAATGGGCGCCCATGGCGACGCGGGCCACGCACCCGGCCGCCAGCATCCCGAACATCACAATCATCACCGGCACCCGGTAGGGCGCCTTCCGGCGCATGGCGGCGAGCATGCCCACCGTGCCGAAGGTGGCGGCGAAGAATGTGATCGTCGTCGATGGGAAGGAGAATCCCGATGGTGTGCCCATCACGGCGATCAGGTCGCGTGACGGCCGCGGCCTTCCGAACCAGGCCTTGGTATGTTCGGCGCCGTACTGTTCGAGCAGCAGGAAGGCCAGCATGAGGACCAGGCCACGCACTCCGCCCACGAAGAAGGCGGCGACGATGGTGACAGCCATCACGTAGTACTTGCCCGGCGCAGGCGCCAGGCGGCTGATCGGCGTGGCCCACGAACCTGGATTCGGCGATACCGACTGGATGGCACGCGCCGCCTGCACATCACCGGCAAAGTACGGCTTCATCGTCACGCCAACGCCAATCAGGATCGAGACCGCCGCGGCAATGACGAATGGGATCACGGGCGAACGCATCATCTGCTCGATATCCTTATTTGAAGATCGCCTTGGGCATCTTGACGTGCACGCCCATGGTGCCGTCCACGAGCTGCGTGATGGCGACATCGCCGGCGAGGCTCGTGAGCTGGTAAGCCTGATGCTTGTCCATCTTCTTCGTCGCCGCGAGGAAGTCCACCATCTCCTGGATGGCCACGCGCGTCGCCTTTGTCAGGTCCACGTCGGTCCCCATCGAGATGTAATAGGTATCGGTTTCCGCGCGAGGCCAGGCGAGCTTCATGCCCTTGCGGACCGTCAGCTGCAGCCGGCCGCGTAGAGACGTCTCGATGCCCGTCTGGTCGACCTCTCCGTCACCTTGCGCTGCATGGCCGTCACCGACCTCGAAGAGGGCGCCGCGCACATGCACCGGAATGAAGAGGGTGCTCCCGGCGACCAGTTCTTTGTTGTCGAGATTGCCCGCGTGCGTGCTCGGCGGATTGCTGCTGACGCGGCCGACTTCAGCGGCCGGTGCCACGCCCATGCTGCCGAAGAATGGGCGCAGCGGAATCACGACACGGG
This sequence comes from Vicinamibacterales bacterium, assembly GCA_035553795.1. Lineage (GTDB taxonomy): Bacteria > Acidobacteriota > Vicinamibacteria > Vicinamibacterales > UBA2999 > 12-FULL-67-14b. The sequence continues at coordinate 15,449 of DATMJU010000134.1, read as the reverse complement.
GAAGGAATGTCGCGGTCATCGCCTTGCGATCGAGCCGGATGATCGTCTGGCCGCGCCCCGGCTCGCAGTTCTCGCGCAGGAATCCGCTGCAGCCGTTGTAACCGTAATCGATCGGTAGATCGACCGAGAGTACTTTCACCTCGAGCGCGTCGCCCGGCTCGGCGCCGTTCACGTAGACCGGACCGGTGAGGATGTGCCCGCCCGGTCCGCGGTCCTTCACCTGCTCGACGATCGTGCGCAGCGACGCCTGGATCTCCGAGGCCGGCACGCCTGACTTCTCGAGCCGATCGGGCGTAGACGTCAACAGCGTGTCGACGTCGATGATGTCGCCCGATTCGATGGTCAGGACCGGCTTGGTCTCCGCCCAGTAGTGACCGTAGGCGACCGTCGTTGGTGTCGCTTCGAGCCTGTGTGTCCTGGGCTTCTGCGCCTGGACGGCGGGGCCCAGGACGGCGATCGCCGCGATAGCGGCCATCGAACCGAGCGTGCGGCGCGCCCCGAGCGCAGTGAAGTGGATGCGTGGCATCCGCGCATTCTACCGCCCTTGTTATCTCGCGAGCAGGAGACCGGCGATCACCCCCATCCCGCCGGTCAGCAGTCCCAGGCCGAGCCCGAACAGCGCGGCCCGCCGCTCCATGGCACGTGCCCTCGCCGCGCGCGCGGGATTCTCCAGCGCTTCGAGCAGGTGACGATCGCGTGTGATCCGCGGCAGCCAGACCAGGTGCATCAACGTGAGGGTGCTGAAGAACAGCACGAACACGAGCACCTGGGAAATGGGCTTGTGCGTCATCGCCCATGAAACGGGGAACAGCACGGCGGCCAGGATGACGACGCCCACTGACGCGTGCGTGAACCGCTTGATGGCGTCGAGTTCTTCGATCGAGCGTGCCTGCCGCTTCAAATGACGCGCCCCGGCCAGCACGCCGGCGATTCCGCCGGCGGCGCCAAGCAGCGCGCCGCTGCCCATCATCGCGGCCTTCACGATCCACGATCCGCCGGATGCCGCCGCGGTCAGCGTCGCAGCGGATGACGCGGCGGGCGCACCCATCGTGACCGCGATCATGACGCCGGCGGTGAATCGCGCGCCCGGCCGGCTCTTCGCCGCTGCGGCGCCGTAGCGATCGAGCAGTTCCGCGCGCAACCGTGCCCTTGCCCGCGCCAGCCGCTGGCGGACGTTGGCCTCCGTCAGTCCCAGCAGGCTGGCGACATGCGCGGTCGACTGGTCTTCACGGTAGTACAGCGTCACCACTTCGCGCGCGTCATCCGGCAGTTCGCCGAGCACGACCTTCAGCAGCCGGCGTTCCTCCTCGGCCAGCAGGGTTTCGCTCGCCGTCGGCGCCGGGTCAACCGCGGTGCCGACCAGCGCGTCGAGATCGCGATCGTCGAGCCGCCTCGTCCGCCGCCGTTCCGTCCGCAGCACGTGATACGCGCGGTTGCGCGTCAGCTGGCGAAGCCATGGAAGGAAGCTGTTCGGATCACGCAGTTGTCCCAGGTCGCGCCACGCCGCGAGGAACACATCCTGCGAGATGTCCCGGCTGAGATCGACATCGCGCACGATCGCCAGGGCGATGGACGTCACGACCGAGCGCGTGCTGTCTACCAGCGCGGCGAAGGCGTCACGATCGCCCCGAGCCGCAGCGGGCACATGTGCCGACAGGGCGAGGGTGTTTGATTCCATGGCTACTTGGCCGGCAGCGATGCGAAGAACTGGTCGAACGCCGCGAACAGGAACGCCGGATCGTCGAACATGATGAAGTGCCGGGCGCCTGGCGCCATCTTGACACGGGCGCCAGGCAGGCGCGACACCTGCGCATGGTAGGCCTTTTCGAGCGCCGGGCGCATCGGCTCCGGCGCCGAACCGAGCGCGCCGATCAGCAAGGCAGGTGCCGTGATCTTCGCGACATCCGCGCGCAGATCGGTAGTGGTCAGCTCCGCGACCGCCCGGCCCGCCGTCGCCGCATCTGATTTCGAGACCCACGCCATCGCCGTCTCGACGTCGGCAGGTGCCGTGATCATCATCGCCATTGCCATCCGGCTTTGCGCGAGCAGTTGCTCTGGTGAGAGGGATGCGTAGAGCGAGGCGATCTGTTTCGCCTGGGCCGACATCGACTCGGCGGTCGCCGCCGGATTTCCGAGCGCCGGCAGAAAGGGCACGCCGTCAACCGCGACCACGCCGCCCACCAGGTCGGGAGCGGTCGACGCGATCCAGAACGCCATGAAGCCGCCGAGACTGTGTCCGATCACGATCGGTTTCGAGAGTTTCCGGGCGCGGATGTAGCCGATGATCTCGTCACGAACCGTGGAGAGAAACGGTGACCCGATCGGCGCTGGTCCGCCGAATCCAGCAAGCGTGACCGTGTGCAGCGTGAAATGCTGCTGATATCTTTCGACGGTTGACTTCCAGACTTCTCCGGACGACAACAGGCCGGGAATCAGGATCACCGCCGGACCACGTCCGCTGACGGTGACGCTGAACGAAGGATGGGCTTGTTGAGCGGGCGCGGTCGCAGCAGCGCCCAGCAACAGCACGGCCGCGAACACGCACTTGAATGATGTCGACATGATGGCTCCTCAGCAACAAAGGAGCCGGCCACTCCGATATGTGACGGGCCACCGGCGTTCCCGGCATAGAATCTCCGCAATGCCTTGGTACCGTGAGGTTTCCCGACGGGAGTGGAAGACCTTCCTGACGACGTATGCGGCGTGGACTCTCGACGCCTTTGACTTCACCATCATCACGTTTGTCCTGACCGACATTCGTCGCAGCTTCGAGGTCAACCTCGCGCTGGCCGGCGCACTGGCGACCGTCACGCTGCTGTTCCGGATGGTCGGTGGCATCGGCGCCGGCACGCTCGCCGATCGATACGGCCGCAAGGGGCCGATCCTGTTCTCGATCGCCTGGTTTACCGGCTTCGCGCTGCTGAGCGGCCTGTCGACGAGTTACGTGATGCTGTTTGCTTGCCGCGGCCTCTTCGGCATCGGCATGGGCGGCATGTGGGCGGCGGGCATGCCGTTGGCGCTCGAGCAGTGGCCGGCCAAGCATCGGGGCATCGCCTCCGGCATCCTGCAAGGCGGATACTCCACCGGCTTCCTGCTGTCATCGCTCGTGTATCAGCTTGGTTATCCGCTGGTCGATCACAACCCGGAGTTCGCGTGGCGGTTGATGCTCTGGGCCGGCGTGCTGCCGGCCATCGTCATCTTCTATTTGATGACGAAAGTCAGCGAAAGCCCGCTGTGGCTCGAGCAGCAGCGGCAGCGTGGCGGCAAGCCGGTGCCGCTGTCACTCAAGCGTCTGTTCGATCGCGATTTGCGCTGGGTGACGATTCACACGTCGATCCTGATGGGCGCGTTTGTGTGGATGTATCAGTCGACGACCATCTGGTACCCCACGCTGCTCGCGAACCTGAAGCAGCAGCCGCTGGCATTCCTGTTGTTGCTCAACGCCGGAGGCATGCTCGGCTCGATCGCGTTCGGTGCGCTCTCTGAGAAGTGGGGAGGCCGCCGCGGTGCGGCGACGGTCGGCATGATCGCGGGCGTGCTCTCGGCGCCGGTGTACCTGTTCTCGACCACGACCGGTGGCTTGCTGCTCGGCGCATGGTTGATCGGCTTCTGCGCATCCGGGGCATGGGGCATCGTTCCCGGCTACCTCGCGGAACGGTTCCCCACGGAAGTCCGCGGGGTGGGTACTGGCTTCACGTATCACGTCGGGGTCGGCATCGGGGCCTTTGCGCCCTACCTGATTGGCGCGATGACCGATGCCGGAACCCAGCTCCAGACCGCGATGTTCTGGTGCGTCATCGCCGGCGGGATCGGCGTGATCACCTTCTTGTGGCTCGGCCCGGAAACGCGCGGCCGCGAGCTGGCGTAGCGGGACGCCCTAGTCACGCGATTCGTCCCGGTCGCCCGTGGCGGAGTACGATCGGGCCATGCTCGATCTCCGGCTGGCCGTCCGTAACCTGATCGCCCGTCCGTCATTCTCGATCGTCGCGTTGTTGACGCTGGCGCTCGGGATCGGGGCCAACACCGCGGTGTTCACGGTATTCAACGCGGTGCTCCTGTCGCCGCTGCCGTACGCGAACCCAGGCCAGATCGTCATCCTCAACGAAAGCTCGCCGCAACTGCCGAACGCGTCCGTGACGCGCTACAACTACGACGACTGGCGCGCGCGCGCCAAGTCGTTCTCGGCGATGGGCGCTTTTCGGCCGACCAGCATGACCATCACTGGCACTGGTGAGCCGGAGCGCGTTCCCGCGAAGATGATCACGGCCAATTTGCTGCCGCTGCTCGGCGTGCCGATCGAGCAGGGTCGCGGATTCGCCGAACAGGATGACAAGCCCGGCGCCGAGGGCGTGGCGATGGTCGGCGCGGCGCTCGCCGCGCGCCGGTTCGGCAGCGCGTCGCCGGTCGGGCAATCCATCCTCCTCGACAATCGTTCGTACACGATCGTCGGCGTGATGCCCGCGCATTTCGAGCTGTTCCAGCCTGCGGACGTGTACGTGCCGTTCGGCCCGTGGGCGGCGACGTTGCCCGAGGATCGCGGCTGGCATCCTGGCATCTTTCCGATCGCGCGCCTGAATGACGGCGTCTCGATCGAGCAGGCGCGCGGCGAGCTGGACACGATATCGCGCCAGCTCGAGGCGGAGTACCCGGACTCGAACAAGAACACGCGCGCGCTGATCAATCTCGCCCAGGACCAACTGGTCCAGAACGTCAGGCCCGCGCTCTTGATGCTGCTCGGCGCGGTCACGCTCGTGCTGCTGATTGCGTGCGCAAATGTCGCGAACCTGCTGCTCGCACGAGCCGTCGGCCGCCAGAAGGAGATCGCGGTGCGGGTGGCGATTGGCGCCGGCCGCGCGCGCATCATCCGGCAGTTGGTGATCGAGAGCATGGTGTTGTCCTGCGCCGGCGGCGCGCTTGGGCTGATCGTCGCGATGTGGTCGGTGTCGATGTTGTCGTCGATGACCCTGGGACTGCCGCGCGCGCAGGGCATCGCGGTTGACTGGCCGGTGGCGTTGTTCACGCTCGCGCTATCCGTGGTCACCGGTCTCGTGTTCGGCGCCGTGCCCGCGTGGCAGGCCACTCGGGTCGACATCCGCGAATCGCTCAACGAAGAGAGCAGGGGCGGGTCGAGCAGCATTCGTCACCGCCGCATGCGATCGGTGCTGGTCGTGGCGGAGATTGCCCTCGCCCTGATCCTGCTGGTCGGCGCCGGCTTGCTGCTGCGCAGCTTCTCGGCGCTGACGAACGTGTCACCCGGTTTCGATCCCCGCAATCTGCTCGTCATCAACCTGCCGCTCTCGCCGCGCACCTACGGCGACGCCGTGGTCCGCAACACCTCGGTGGAGCGGATTGTGGAACGCGTCAAGGCGCTGCCAGGCGTCGAGCGAGCGGCGATCAGCACGATGATTCCCATGGCCGGCGCCGGCGCGACGATTCATTTCAATCGCGCCGCCGCGCAGCCGAAGGGGCCGGAGGATTACGTCATGGCCGGCTATCGCGCCGTGACGCCGGAGTACCTCTCGGCGATTGGCGTGCCGCTGACACGCGGACGCCTGCTCGACGCGCGCGACCAGGCCGGGGCGCCGGGTGTGGTGGTGATCAACGAGTCGATGGCGCGGCAATACTTCGACGGTCTCGATCCGCTCGGCCAGCGCATGCAGATCGGCACCGAGCCCGATCCAAACTTCGCCACCATGGAAGTCGTCGGCGTCGTCGCCGACGTGAAGCAGTCCTTCGAGGCGGGTTCGAAAGCCGAGTTCTTCGTGCCGTACGCGCAGTTTCCCGATCCGATCCTGACCGGCATGTACCTCAACGTCGCCCTGGTCATTCGCACCGCCGGCGAGCCGACCGCGATCGTGCCTTCGGTGCGCGCCGCCTTGAGAGAGATCGATCCCAATCAGCCCCTGGTCAACGTGAGGACCATGGAAACGGCGATGGCGGGAACGGTGGCGCAACCGCGCCTGCAGATGGCGTTGCTCGTGCTGTTCGCCTCGATCGCGGCGGTGCTGGCAATTCTCGGCGTCTATGGCGTGATGGCGTACACCGTGTCGCAGCGCATCGCAGAGATCGGCGTGCGCATGGCCATCGGCGCGTCGCCGTCCAACGTCATCGGACTGGTGGTCCGGCAGGGCGCGATGCTCGCCGCGGCCGGTGTCGCGATTGGACTGTTGGGCGCCGCCGCCGCCGCGCGCGCGATCCAGAGCCTGTTGTTCGTGGAAGCCAGGGGGTTCGCGCCGATGGCGTTCGCCGGCAGCGCGATCATTCTCGGCGTTGCCGCGTTGCTGGCAAGCTACATTCCCGCCCGTCGCGCCGCGAAGGTGTCACCCGTCACGGCGCTTGGCAGGTAGTTACGAGAGCGCCTTGATGATGTCCCAGCGCGTGATGATGTAGGTCGCGTCGAGCTTGAAGTCGCGCACCAGTACCGCAGGACTGTCGGGCGTCAGCATCTGGGCGAGCGCTTCGACGCTGGTCGAGATGTCCGCGAAGGGCAGCGCGGGCTGCATGATCGCTTCGACGGATCCGTGCACTACGTCAGGGTTCTTGACGATCTCCGAATACAAGTAGCCTTCGTTGACCGTGCCGACGAGCCGGCCGTCCGCCGTGACCGGGATCTGCGAGTAGGCACGCTCGGTCATGATGTGCGCGACCTTCTCGACGGTGTCGTTACGGTCGATGGTGACGAGCGGCGCCTTTTCGCGCCCGCCGACGAGATCGCGGGCCGTGAGGCCTTTCGGATCCACGAAGCCTTTCTCGCGCATCCAGTCGGGGTTGTACATCTTCCCGAGGTAGCGGGTGCCGTGATCGTGGAAGATCACCACCACCGTCTCGCCCTTCTTGAAGCGATCGGCAAGCTGAATCAGGCCGGCCATCGCCGAGCCCGCGGAGTTGCCGGCGAAGATGCCCTCCTCGCGCGCGATGCGGCCCGTCATGATCGCCGCGTCACGGTCGGTGACCTTCTCGAAATGGTCGATCAGGCTGAAGTCCACATTCTGCGGGAGGAAGTCTTCGCCGATGCCTTCGGTGATGTACGGATAGATCTCGTTCTTGTCGAAGACGCCGGTCTCTTTGTACTTCTTGAACACCGAGCCGTAGGTGTCGATGCCCCACGCCTTGACCGAGGGCTTGCGCTCTTTCAGGTACTTCGCGACGCCGCAAATCGTGCCGCCGGTGCCGACGCCGACCACGAGGTGGTCAATCTTGCCGCCGGTCTGCTCCCAGATCTCGGGCCCGGTCTGCTCGTAGTGCGCCTGGGCGTTCGACGGGTTGTCGTACTGGTTGGCCTTCCACGAATTCGGCGTCTCGCGCTCGAGGCGTGACGACACCGAATAGTAGGAGCGCGGATCTTCGGGGTCGACGTCGGTCGGGCAGACGATCACCTCGGCCCCGAACGCGCGCAGCGCATCGACCTTTTCCTTCGACTGCTTGTCGGTGGTGGTGAACACGCACTTGTAACCCTTGACCACCGCGGCGATCGCCAGGCCCATGCCGGTGTTGCCGGACGTGCCCTCGATGATGGTGCCGCCCGGCTTCAGCTTGCCGGATTTCTCGGCGTCCTCGATCATCTTCAGGGCCATGCGGTCCTTGATCGAGTTGCCAGGGTTGGTCGTTTCAATCTTCGCGTAGACGTCCGCGGCGACCAGGCCCTTCGGAATGCGGTTGAGTCGGACCATCGGCGTGTCGCCAATGGATTCAAGGATGTTGTTGTAAAGAGGTCTCGGCATCGGGCAGGTGGTGGTGTGCATCCATCATACACGCCCGGTTCTCGGCCGCGCAGCCGAGACCTTCGTTACCAGCACTCGAGGATTTCAGGCGAAATACGGAACTCCGGCAGCACTCCCGACTCGATCGCCTCGATGCCGCGGAAGGTTCGCCGTGCCCCGTCGCCGAACTCCTGGAGCCGCAGCACCTCGATCTCACGCGCCAGTTGGTGAATCAGCCAGCACTCCCTCACGCCGTACTGGGCGAAGTAGTGGATGCGCTCCTCGAGCTTGCCGATGCGTGGGTGTGGCGACATCACTTCCACCACGAGATCCGGCGCGCCCCAGATGTGGTCGCTGATGATCTCGGACCGGCTCTTGGAGATGAACATCAGGTCCGGCTGCACGATCAGCGCCCTCGCCGGGTCAAGGATGACGTCCTGCGGTGCAATGCAGACCGTGCCGAGCTTGTGCTGGCCAACGAACACGCGCATCAGGACCGCCAGCTCGAGCAGCAGGTTCTGGTGGCGGAAGTGCGGCGAGTCCTCGACGCGCAGCGTGCCGTAGATCAACTCCTGGACTCGCAACGATTCAGCCGTCTGCAAATACTCGGCGGTGGTCAGGATGGTGCCGTCCGACGGCAACTCTCCCCACATCGGCAGCCGCTCGCTCATGACTCGCCCTCCCATATCGACGACGGTCTCATCGTCGACGCAGGAATTCAAGAGGCAGTATTTGCGTACTCGATCTTGCTCATTTGTCGCGACAAACCTCGACCTGCTGTGGCGACAAACCTCGACCTGCTGTGGCGACAAACCTTCAGGTTTGTCGATCAGCACACTTGGCGTTGCTGTAGCCCGATCGAAATGGCGTGACGATGCCGCTTGCGGCGTCGAAGCGATGACGGGTGACACAGGCGGTGTCGTTGGCGAGGAGGTGGATGGAGACCGATGGCGTGTCGGACACCGTCTTCACGTAGTGGATGTCGTCGAGGGGCGGAAGCAGGGTGTAGAACTCGCCGTGCTTCACGGTCTGTTGCCGAGCGATCTCGAGCGCGGCTTTCGATTCGTCGTGGCCGTCATCCAGGCGCCGATACACGGTCTCGTCCTGGACGCCGCGATAAACGCCGATCAATCCCCATGCGAGGTGATCGTGAATCGGCGTTTGCGAGCCTGGAGGAATGACGAGCGAGAAGAGGCACAGCGAGCCGTCTTCGGCGCGGTAGAGCGCGTATTGCCCGATGCCGCCGCCCATGCCACTTGTCAGATCGGGCTCGCCGTATTCCTTCGGCAGCCAGTTGTCGGCGGAGAGCAGCGTGCCAAAGGCTGGACGGAGCGCGTCGACGCGCGCCTTGGTATCCGGGATCTCGGCCGTCAGCCGGCGCGTCTCTTCAACGAGCGCGCGGATTTCGGGAACGTCGACCAGAAAGCCGAAGTCCTTGTGATCGTGGTGGTGATGCTTGCCGAAGTCGCACATAAGAGAAGGGCGGACCGAAGTCCGCCCTTGTGACTGCCTAGTTGGAGCCGAGCTTCTTGAGCTGTGCCTCGATCGCCTGCATCTCCTTGATGAGGTCGGCGTAGCGCTCGTGCGCGTCGCGGCCGACGCGCTGGTCGGCCTGCGTGACCATGCGCTGGATGTTGTTCAACTGGCTGAGCAGCATCGGCTGCGTGTAGATGCCGGGGGTATCGACCAGCCGGGCGTACAGCGCCTGCAGCGAATGGCCGTACTTCGTGTTGCTCGGCGAGTCGCCCGGCATGGCAGGGGCGAGCTGCGGCTTCAAGCCCGCCTTCTGCATCGCTTGCTCGATGCTCACCTGCAGCTTGCGCGCGTCGCTGATCGCGTCGCGCACCTGGAGCTGGAATTTCACCTGCTCCGAGATCGCCGCATCCGTCACGCCGTCAGCGGCCACGCGCGGATCGGACTTGAGATCGAGCGTGCGCGTGATCGTCTGGCCGCCCGACGTGAGGCGAACCGTGTACTTGCCGGGAGGCACCATCGGTCCGCCCTGGCCGCCGGCCGGGTTCTGCGCCGTCCAGGGGCCGGGGTAGCGGAGGTCCCAGGTGATGCGCTGCATGCCGGCCTCGGCGCGGATGCTCGTCGAGCCCTGCGGTCCGCGGAAGAACGGCCCGCGCATTTCCTGGCCGGACGCGCCGGCGCTCCTCGGCGCCGCCACGTTGAACGTGCGCAACGCCGCGCCGCTGGCATCGAGCACTTCGAGCTTGGTGTCCGCGCCGGGTGCGGTCGCGAACCAGAGGTCGAACTGCGCGCCCTGGAACGGGTATTCGGGATCAACGTTCGAGAACGGCGCCGTGCTGCTGCGGTAGCGAATGGTCTCGCGCGGCTGGAAGAAGGCGACCGCCGGGAGCTTGGCCTGTTCTTCCTCGAGCGCGCTGAAGCCGAAGCTCGCCCCGGTTGCTGGAGCGGCGCTGGCAAGGCGCGCCAGTTCCTGCAGCGGGGTGATGTTGTCCATGATCCACGCCGACCGGCCCATGGTCGAAATCACGAGGTCGTTGCGATGCACCTTGATGTCGGTGATCGGCGTGTTGGGCAGGTTCTGCTGGAGCGACTGCCAGTTCCTGCCGCCGTTGAACGACACGAAGAAGCCGAACTCCGTGCCGGCGTAGAGCAGGCCGGACTGGCGGGGATCTTCACGGATCACGCGCGTCGGGTGATCGATCGGCAGGCCGTTCTTGCCGTCGGTCAGCAGCGTCCACGTTTCACCGTAGTTGTCGGTGCGATAGATGTACGGCTTGAGATCGTGCTCGCGCATGAAGCGGTAGCCGGCGATGTAGGCGCGGCCCTTCATGTGCGGCGAATCCTCGACGGTCTGGATGCGCGCGCCGACCAGGTCCTTCGGGGTCACGTTCTTCCACGTCTTGCCGTTGTCGCGCGACACGTGCACCGGGCCGTCATTGGCGCCGGTCCAGATGACGCCGCGCTCGAGGCGTGATTCGATCATCGCGTAGATCGTCGAGTAGACCTCTTCACCGGTCACATCGCGCGTGATCGGGTTGCCCGAGACGATCTGGTATTGCGGTTCCTTTGCCGTGAGATCGGGGCTGATGATGTCCCACGAGATGCCCTCGTCCATCGAGCGATGCATCACGTGCGAGGCCTGGTAGATGACGCGCTCGTCGTGCGGTGACACGTAGACGACGGTCTGGCGCGGGAAGCGGAACTTGATCTCGTCCGGATCGTGGCCGTAGCGGTTCTGCGGATAGACCCAGTAATGCTTCTCCTGGCCGGTCTCGGTGTTGTAGCGGCCGACTTCGCCCTTGCATGCGCCCCAGACGACCTTGCCGTTCTTCTTCGGCCAGATCTGCCCGGTCTCACAGCCCGACGCCTGCTGCCAGGACTGCGCGGGATGCTCGAAGCCCCAGGACACGGGCGGGATGCTGGGAATGATCAGCGTGCTGTTGTCCTGCTGCGGCATGTAAAGCCGATACGGATACTGCTCGTCGACCGCGACCATGTAGTACTCGGCGGTCGGCTGGTTGAGGATCGACGACCAGCTGCGGCCGGCGTTGAGGCTGACGTTCGCGCCGCCGTCGTTCACCTGCAGGATGATGCTCGGGTTGTCGGGGTTGAACCACATGCCGTGGTTGTCGCCGTGCGGCGTCTCGACGGACGTGAAGGTCTTGCCGCCGTCGATCGACTTGTGCAGGCCGAGCTCGTTGACCCACACTTCGTTCTCGTTCTTCGGGTTGACGGTGGCGTAATGGAAGTAGAACGGCCGCGCGCGCAGGCGCTGCGAGCTGTTGACCAGCGTCCACGATTCGCCCGCGTCGTTCGAGCGATACAGGCCGCCTTCATTGCCGGGCGCCTCGACCATCGCGTAGAGGACCTTCGGGTTGCTGCGCGCGATGTCGATGTCGATCTTGCCGATCAGCTTCGACGGCAGGCCGGCCGAGATCTTCTTCCAGGTCTCGCCGCCGTCGGTCGACTTGTAGATGCCGCCTTCGGTGGCCGGGCCGCCGCTGATGATGTCCCAGCCCTTGCGGAAGCCCTTGTACATCGCCGCGTAGAGGATGTCGGGATTCTCCCAGTCCACTTCGATGTCGCGGCCGCCGGTTTCGTTGTTCACGAACAGCGTCTTCTTCCAGGTCTTGCCGCCGTCGGTAGTCTTGAAGATGCCGCGCTCGTCGTTCGGACCGAACGGCGAGCCGAGGGCCGCCAGCCACACCGTGTTGGTGTTGAACGGATGCACCTTGATGCCGCCGATCTGGCCGGAGTCCTTGAGGCCCATGAACTCCCACTTGGCGCCGGCGTCGGTCGACTTGTAGACGCCGCGGCCGATGATCACGTTCGAGCGAATCGCGGCGCTGCCCGTGCCGACCCACACGTGGTTCGGATTCGAGGGCGCGACGTCGATCGACCCAATCGATCCGGTCGTCGTGATCTGGCCGTCACTAATCGGCACCCACGTGATGCCGGCATCCTCGGTCTTCCAGACGCCGCCGCCCACGCCACCGAAGTAAAAGGTGTGGGGCTGTTGGCGCACGCCGGAATACGCGGTCACGCGTCCGCCGCGGGTCGCGCCGACGCTGCGCCATTTCAGGTCCTTGTAGGCGTTGGCCGGTACGACCTGGTTGGCGTCGCCCTGGGCGGCAGGCACAGACGGTGTGGAAACGATCAGGGCCGACAGGGCAAGAGCGCCTGCGGCACGGGCAAGGGTCGAATACATCATCGGAACAACCTCAACGGGTAACGGAGAGAACCGTAAGTATAAGCCGCGCGCCGGGGAGGGAATTGCAACCAGATATCGTCGGCGCGGCCGACGATTTCCGGGCTAATCCGCGTCTCGGGCGGCCGCTTCCATGTCACCCGTCCAGCGCGGTGTATCCAGGTGGATCCCGAGCTGATCGAGGATGCGCGACACCGAGTGATCGACAAGGTCGTCGATGGACGAGGGGCGCGTGTAGAACGCCGGCAGCGGCGGGCTGATGACCACGCCCATGCGCGAGAGCTTGAGCATATTCTCGAGGTGGATCTCGTTGAACGGCGACTCGCGGACCGCGAGCACGAGTTTTCGACGCTCTTTCAGGATGACGTCGGCGGCGCGATGAATCAGGTTGTCGCCAATGCCGTGCGCAATGGCGGCGAGCGTTCGCGCGCTGCACGGCGCGACCACCATGCCCATGGTCAGGAACGAGCCGCTCGAGATGGACGCGCCCTGATCGGTCAGCGGGTGCGTCACGGTGGCAAGCGCCTTCACCTGGTCGGGTGTGTAGGACGTCTCGTGCACCAGCGTGCGAGCACCCCATCGGCTCATGATCAGGTGCGTCTCGATGTCGGTGCCTTTGAGCTTCTCGAGGAGGCGCACGCCGTAGATCGATCCGCTGGCTCCGGTGATGGCGACGATCAGGCGACGGGGTGTGGGAGGCATGGTTCAGCAGGCATAATGAGGATGCCGTGCCGCTAATGTACCACCGCCGCCGCACCATCGCGCTCTGCTTCCTCGCGCTCGCCGCCGCGGCGTCATCAGTCAACGCGCAGAGTGCAACGCCCCCGGCCACTTCGGACGTCCCGGCGATCAGGCGATGGCTGGACGTGCAGTCGATTCACGCCGCTTCACGGTTTCGCTGGATTGAAAACAGCGCCGAGCGCATCACGGCCAGCGGCATCCAGTGGCAGACCCAGCAGCGCGGGCGCTTCCTGTTCGACCGGGCCGGCCGGTATCACGTCGGCGCGTTTGCGACGACCGGTTCGTCGTTCGTGTCGTCGTGGAACAACACCGGGGCGGGCATCGGGACTTTTGCGCGTCCGTTTGCGCTGCGGCACCTGTATCTGTCAGCCGAGCCGATCAAGGGGCTTGAATTCCAGGCAGGCGGACTGGCGATCAATCGCGGGCTGCTGAACGAGCACGTCGCTTACGACTCGGACAGTTACATGGTCGGCGAGCGCGTCACGGTTCGTCCGGCGCGCGGCCCGGTGCCGCAGATCTCGGTGACGGCGGGACACTTCGGCGACATTCGCGACACCAGCGTGTTCAATCGCTTCGACACCATGAGCGACGTGAACTACGGCCAGGTGGTGGCGAACTTCCGGGTGGGTTCACGGCTGACGGCGTCGCTGGATCTGACGCACGAGGACGGCCGCGACATCATCCGCGAGGGCGTGCATGTCCGGCCTCCGCAGGGCACCAAGGTGCTGACGCTGCTGAAGTTCGAAGCGTACCAGCGTGTTGATCCAGACGAAGCCCAGGGCTTCAACGTTGGCGCGGATGGGGCGATTGGCAAGCTGGCAATCACCGCAGGGGTCATGCATGTCGACGCGGCGTACGGCCCGTACAACGGCGATCGCTACGAAACGGGCACGCGCTATTACTCGCTGCTCAACTACCCGTTGACGTCACAACTCTCGCTGCAGCTCTATCACACGCGCGCGTTCAACATCGACTTTCCGATCCCGCTGCGCCATCGGCTCGACGTCGTCGCGATTTTCAATCCCACCGCGGCGCTGAAGCGCGCCGGCGTGTTCTAGGAAGTTCTACCAGCCCACACGCAAGCCGGTGGTCCACGACACGCCGGAGTACGCGCCACCATCGTTGGCGCGATCGCGCATGTCCGCGAACTGCACTCCGGTCTGCAGCTTCAGTCGATGTCCGTAGAAGAAGTAATTCGCCCCGGCGTACGCCTCCTGGTAGCGATCGCCGTTGCCGCGGGTGACCTTGTTCTCGTAGGTGGCGAGCGACAAGCCGTTGTTGCCGTCGCTTTCCAGGAACGTATATCGGGCGACAAACTGTAGCTTGCTCGTCGCGTTGACGAACGGCATGGCCATGACGCCAAGGACGTCGCGCTGCCCAAGGTATCCGGCGGTCTTCGATACATCAGCTCTGAAGCCCCATCGCGGCTGCTCGAGCCTGAAGTTGAGTGAGCCAATATGTTCGAACCGCCTGGTGAACGTATTGAGCGCATCAGGCTGCTGATAGAGATAGTTGCCCGTCACGACGGCTTCGCGGACACCCAGCTTCTTCGCCAGGTCGTAGCCAAGCGTTGCCATGGTGAAGACGCCGCCGTCGAAGCGCCCGAACTCGCGATTCATCGAGCCGGAAGAGTAGACACCGGCGCGATAATTCCACGGCGCCACGCGCCCGGAAACGCTCACGCCGGGCATGTACTCCTGCGTGAACCAGATGTTGTTGGCGAGGTTGCTGCGGTCAATCGTCAGCAGCTCACGGGATGACGTGGCGCCTTCCTGCGTGAATCCGACGGCCTGTTTGCCGACCTGAATGACCGACTTCGGATGCTTCTGCCAGGCAACGTAGGCATCCGTCATGCGCATGTAGAACGGCTCGCGCTCCTGCGGGTTCACCTCCACTTCGGCGTGGACCAGGAAATCGCGGAACAGCGTCACGCGCGATCCGAAACGCACCCGGCGGATGTTGGACTCGCGCCAGTCACCCTGGTCGGCTTCGACCAGCGCGAGATCGTGATGAAAGCGTCCCGTGAACAGGACGCGCTGCACGACCGGGTTCTCCTTGTCGTTGTACCAATCCGTCAGCTTCGCCCAGATGCGATCGTAGGTGGACGGCGGCTTTGGATCGGCAGTCTGAGCGGCGGCTGGCAACGACGTAAAGATGAGAAGGACCGCCGCAACGGTCCAACGGGAGAATGTCATCCTGCAACGCTACGCAACGTAGATTTTGCTCGTGTTACGTCAATGTGAATTCTATGTAACAAGCGTTTGACGGCGGTCGAGCCGGGTCAGGACGACGTAAACCACCATCGACGTGGCCAGCGCGGGCAGCGT
>DATMJU010000133.1:0-7150 GCA_035553795.1 Vicinamibacterales bacterium | reverse complement strand
TTTCTCCCCGTTGGACCGTCGGCTCGTATCTGACGCACCGCTTCAATCCTGAACTGGGGATTGGGCGCGTCGCCGCACTCGATGGACGTACCCTCGTGATCGAGTTCCCGCGCGCGCAGAGCACGCTGCGCTTTGCCGGCAGCGCTGAGGCGCTCGTGCCCGTCGATCTTGGCGTCGGCAGGCCGGTGCGTATCACCGCCACCAGCGAAGAGACCACGATCGCCGGCGTGCTGCCTGACGGCAGGTTCAAGCTCGTCAACGGGCAGACGACCACCGCCCACGAGCTGTGGCCGCTCGAACTCGAAGGTGCGCTGTTGACCCGGTTGTCCGTCGGCGACCTCGACGACCTGGACGACTTCATCACGCGCATGAACCTGCTCCACCTGCTCGGCATGCGCGAAGCCGGCGGCATGGGGGCGTTCCTCGGCGGACGCGTGCGTCTGTTCCCGCACCAGCTGTATGTCGCTGAGCGCGCCACCGCCGCCGATCCCGTCCGCTGGTTGCTCGCGGATGAAGTGGGACTTGGCAAGACCATCGAGGCGTCGCTGATCCTCAATCGGCTCGTGCACATGGGCAAAGTCACGCGCTGCCTGATCGTCGCGCCGGACACGCTGACGGTGCAGTGGCTCGGCGAACTGTGGCGGAAGTATCACAAGGTCTTCACGCTGCTGGATTCCGATCGCCTTGCCGACGTTGAAAAGGACTTCGGTGAAGGCTTCAATCCGTTCGAGGTGCATCGCCGCAGCGTGATCTCGATCGAGATGCTCATCGAGCGCCCGGAGCTGACCGAACTGGCCGTGAAGGCCGGCATCGATTTGCTCGTCGTTGACGAGGCACAGCATCTCCAGCGGCCGCCCGGACATCCAGGCAATCCCGCCTGGCGAGCGATTGCGCCAATCGCCGCGCTCGGCAAGCACGTGCTGCTGCTCAGCGCCACGCCGCTCGAAGACGACGCGCACGGGTTCTTCCGGCTTCTGCAGCTACTGAGGCCGCAGGACTTCCCGGAGGACATGAGCATCGAGGCGCGGCTGGCGCAGGATACGCCCCTGCCCGCGTGCACGAGCGCGACGCGACGCGCGGACATCGGCGGCCTGCCGCCGCGAGTCGGCATTCCGATCGATCTGCCGGAGATCGGCACCGTGAACGCCAAGGCCCGCGCTGACGTCGAGCGCATCGTCCGAAGCGCGGCGACGGCGCACGTCGTGGCGCAGCGTGAGAAGGTCGACCGCGTGCGGCGCACGCTGGCATCAGGCGCAGCGCTCGCCGCGGTTCTTGGTCCGAACGAAGCGGCGTTGAAGACACAGGCCGTCGCGCTCGATGCCAGCGATCCGCGCATCCAGTGGCTGGTCAAGAACGCGCCGACCTGGCGCACGGCCAAAGAGAAGACGCTGATCTTCGTCGCGCATCGCGAGACGCTCGAGATGTTGCGCACCATCCTCGGGGAGCGCGCGCATGTGGCGACCGGCGTCTTCCATGAGGGCCTCACACCAGCGCGAAGGGACACCGAAGTCGCCCGCTTCCGCGAGATCGACGGGCCAAGCATCCTGGTCTCGACCGAGTGTGGCGGCGAAGGCCGCAATTTCGAGTTCTGCCGGCGCCTGATCCTCTTCGACCTCCCCTGGAAGCCATCCGTCGTCGAACAGCGCATCGGCCGTCTCGATCGGATCGGCCGGCGGATTCCCGTCGAGGTCGTGTACTTCAAGCCCGCCGCCGGTATTGGGCGCGACGTGGTGCGGCTGTTCGAGGCACTTGGGTTGTTTCGCGAGCCGCTGGCCGGCATCGAGCCGCAATTGGCGCCGATGGAAGCCGCACTTGAAGCCATCGCGCTCGATCCGGATGCGTCGCTATCGGAGGAGCGCCTCGACGCGCTGGTCGCAGAGGCGCACGCCGCCCGCAGCCGCATTCGCGAAGCAGCCTATCAGCACCTGCATCGCCACCCGTATCGGCCTGAGATGGCGGCAGGCATCCTGGCGCGCATCCCCAAGGATCTCGACGAGTTGAATCAAGAAGTGGTGATCACCGCGTCGATCGGCCTTGGCTTCACGATCGCGCATCCACCCGGCCACCGGGTGTTCTCGATCGAGATTGGCAACAACGCCACCGTCGCGGGCCTGCCTGGCGTGCCGGGCGGATCGGGATACGTCGGCACCTTTGAGCGCGAAGAGGCGGTCGAGAACGAGTTCATCGACTTCTTCGCGTCAGGGCATCCGCTGGTGGAGGGCATCTTCGCGCATTACGACGAGAGCCCGATCGGCCGAGCCGTGCGATTTCAGATTGCCTATAAGAACGAAACCGACGCGGGCTTGATCGCGATCTACAAGGATGGTCCCGCGTTCGAGATCATCGCCATCGATGTGGCCGGCAACCCGCGCCCTGACTGGGCGAAGGCGTTCTTCACCCGGCCGATCGCCATTCGCCCGATCCTTGGCGACGCCGCCAAGGATACGGAGTGGCAGACGATGGTGAGCCGGCTCGGCGCGATGCTCGATCCGGCCCGTCGTCTTTACGCAGTGGCCGCAGTAGAGATCCGACCGGCCAAGTAGAACGGCCTCAGCGGCCGGTGGCCTTGCGAATCGCGTCGACCGTGAGCGTGGTACGAAGCTCGACGATCTTCCTGCCCATCTCCAGCGTCTTGGACATCGGTAGCAGGCTGACGCCGTTGATGGTGGCGCGATTCGCCTTGGTGCGTTCGTCGATGCGAATCGTCTTGGGATCGTAGAGCGCCATCAGCGCGTCGATGCCGTACTCTTCGTGAAGTCCGTCAGAGCCCTGGCTGGCGCCGATCTCGATTTGCTCGGGGATGCCGTTGCTCTTGATCAACTTCTGGACCGACGAGTAGTCGTAATACTCGGGGATGAAATAGAACCGCGTGCCGGATGCCTTGTACTTCTCGTCGAGAGCAGCGGCCACTTCCTTCATCGGCCCCTGGTTGCCGCCGCTGTCGCCCATCAGGATCACGGTCGTAAAGCCCATGCCGCGCAGGCTGCTCGCCATGTCGGTGAGCACCGCGCGGTAGGTGGCCTGCGAGAGGAACACGCTGCCGGGCGCGACGCGATCGCCATCGGGACGCCCAGGTTCGAGCGTGAGGATCGGCGCGACGAGCGCGTTGCCGAGCTTGCGAGCGATCGACTCGCCCATCACCTTGAGGATGAAGTTGTGCTTGCCGGTGGCGAGATGCGGGCCGTTGGACTCGACGCCGCCGGTCAGGATCAGGCCGGTCGTCTTCCCCGTCTTGATCGCGTCGCGGATCTCCATCCACGTCAGCTCTTCCGTCCAGACGCTGTCGAGCGCCGCAATCGGCCGTGGCGCGTTCATCTCGGCCTCGCGCCGTTTGGCAGCTTCCGCCTGCTGCTCGGGCGTCATCGGCGGACGCTGCGGGCGCGCATCGGGCGCCTGCGCGGCAAGGCTGGTTGAAAGCAGGCAAACGGCGACGGCAATGGGAATGAATGTCTTCATGGCTGGAGATTCTATGCCGTCAGGCCTCCGACGCTATAATTCCCGCCCATGATGCGTGCGCGAGCAATTGCTGTCCTGCTGGCCGGTCTGATGCTGCCCCTCACCGCGAGCGGACAGAGCGCGAACGCGAAAGCGGCGCCAGGCTCACCCACCGCCGACAAGCTCCCGATCGACGTGATCGATCCCACCTGGCCGCCGACGCTGCCAAACGACTGGATCCTGGGCGACATCCGCGGCCTGTTCGTGGACGATCGCGATCACCTGTGGGTGATCCACATGCCGTCGAGCCTCACCGATCAGGAGATCGGCGCTGTGTCGAAACCGCCGATCGCGGACTGCTGCTTTCCCGCGCCGCCCGTCCTCGAGCTCGATCCCGAAGGCAAGGTGCTGCGCTCCTGGGGCGGGCCGGGCGATGGCTACACGTGGTTCAACCAGGAACACGGCATCTACATCGACCACAACGGCTTCGTGTGGATGGGCACGAGCAACGGCATGCACGTCATGAAGTTCACGCAGGACGGCAAGCACGTCATGACGATCGGCCAGCCTGGCGTCAACAAGGGCAGCAACGATCCCGATCATCTTGGCGGCCCCGCGAACTTCTACGTCGAGCCCAAGACCAACGAGCTCTTCATCGCCGACGGCTACATCAACAAGCGCGTCGTCGTCTATGACGCGGCCACCGGCAAGTACAAGCGCCATTGGGGCGCGTACGGCAAGGTGCCTGACGACACGCAGAAATATCAGTACCCGGTGAAGCTCGATAACCCTCCGCAGCAGTACTCGACGTTGCACGGACTCGTCGGCTCGAAGGACGGGTTGATTTATGTGTCAGATCGCCGCGGCAATCGCATCCAGGTGTTCAAGCAGAACGGCGAGTACCTGATGGAGAAATTCGTGCGGCCCGAGACTGGCGGATCAGGCAGCGGCTTTAGCCTGCAGTTTTCCAGGGATCCTGAACAGAGCCTGCTCTATCTGATCGACGGCACCAACCAGCGCGTGTGGATTCTGCGCCGTAAGGATCTCGCGATTCTCGATCGCTTCGGCAGGCCGGGACGCCAGGCCGGCGAGTTCATCCGCGCGCACATGGTGGCGATTGATTCGAAGAACAGGCTCTACACCGGCGAAGCCGGCAACGGCCGCCGCATGCAACGCTGGATTCTGAAGGGCACGAAGCCCGCAGCCACGGTCAAACCTCCGGTTCAACAATGATGCTACCGCTCGTTCTATTACTCCTCGCACCCGCACCGCTGCCCCAGGCGCAGCAGGCGCCGGCAGCCGCAACCGCCAGTGCGCCCGCCGTCCTGACAATCACCGCGCCGGCCTTCGACGCCCAACTGGAGCTTGACGGCAAGCCGCTCGGCGGAACGGGGACGACGCGAACCTTGTCGACACCGCCGCTGGAGCCAGGGCGCTCCTACCAGTCGACGCTGGTGGCGAAGTGGGATCCGAACACGTATACCAAGATGACGCGCACCAAGACGATCACGGTGCGCGCAGGCGAGCGCCTGAAGATCGACCTCACGGTTGACGATCCCACCGATCGTGTCTCGGTGATGTACGTGCCGACGCCGGATTTCGTCGTCGCGGAGATGGTGAAGCTCGCGGCGATCACCCCGCAGGATGTCACGTACGAGCCAGGAGTTGGCGATGCGCGTATCACCATCGCCGCCGTCAAGGCCGGCGCGCGCCGCGGTGTCGGCATCGACCTCGCCGCCGATCGGGTGGCCGAGTCGCGTGAGAACGTCAAGAAGGCCGGCTTGAGCGACAAGATCGACATTCGTCACGGCGATGCGCTCGAGCAACCCGACCTCGGATCGATGACCGTGGTGCTGCTCTACATGGGCGATCACTTCAACATGCTGATCCGCCCGTATCTGTGGAGACAGCTGCCCGTTGGCGCGCGCGTGGTGTCACACCGCTTCCTGATGGGCGATGACTGGCCACCGGACAGAACCGTCACCGTCAACGACGAGTACGGCACCGGCTACGACGTGCACCTCTGGACGATCACCGAGGCGCATAAGCGTCGGAAGTGATGCCCACGAGCAGCGGCAACAGCACGTTGAAATAGGACTCGAACTGCACGATCACGGGGACACCTCTCAGCGAAAAATTGGAGGTGCGGGAGGGATTCGAACCCTCGCATAACGGCTTTGCAGGCCGCCGCGTTAGCCACTTCGCCACCGCACCCCACGCGTCTCGAGACAAGACGCTGCACACAGGGAGAAACTCCCTGTTCCGGGCCGGTTGATCTGTAAGGGAAAACCTAGGCGAGCACGACGCTCACAGACACACGCAGCCGGAACGGGAGGACCCGTTGCGACAACAACACGTGAGTCTGTTCGAACGCATGACCTTATGGTTGTATCAACTCGAGGCGTGCGCGTCAAGCGCACCACTCTGCCTCGCCGCTAGCGGAGCTTCTGAAGTTCGACTTCCGACACGATGAAGCCGAATCCGGGCCACCCGCCGGATGCCTGCACCGATCGTTCGAACAGCTTGCGCGCCTGCGCCTTGTCGCCGCGCACCAGATGCCAGTTGCCGAGACCGTAGGCGAGCGTGGCGATCTGCGTGTCGTCGGTGTCTGCGGCGGTGATGACGGCTTCGGGCCCGATCTCGCCGCGGTACAGCTTGATGCGTTGCGTGTAGGCATTGGTCACCGGCTTCAGCTCCGGGCGCTGGTGATCGTGCTTCCGATCGAGCATCGCCTTCGCCTCGGCGCTGCGACCGGCCCGGCTGAGCGACATCCACAGCCAGTCAACCGATCCCTGGAGCTCGCCGGCATCCGGCGCAAGCGGCAGCGCCTTGGTGAACGAGTCGGCCGCGCCGGCGAAGTCGCCGCGCAGGTACTGGACGATGCCGAGGTGGTACCAGTTGCCGTAGATCGAAGGATCGAGCTTGCTGCCGCGCGAGAGATCGGCGAAGGCGCGATCGAACTCGCGCACCGACAGGTGGCGATGCCCGCGCCATCGCAGCAGCAGAGCGTTGTTCGGCTCGATCTCGAGCCCCTTCGTGAATGTCGCGATCGCTTCGCGGAACTGTCGCGCGCCTGATTGCGCGATGCCAAGCTCGATGATCTTGTTGACGTTCTTCGGATCCGCCGAGTGAGCCGCGCGCGCCGCCTTGATCGCGTCCGTCTCGGGCAGCGAGCGATACTCCACCCCAGCCTGCGACCGGTATTGCACCGGCTGCGCGGCGCCCTGCCCCGCCTCGAGCGTAGATCCCAGCGCGGCCACGGCAGTGATGAGCAGCGTCAATCCGGCACGGTGAATGCTTCTGGTCGTCATGGGCCCGGATTCTACTCCGTGAGCCCATTTGCCGGGGCTTTGCACATCACGAGGTAGAGAGGGCCAAGTGGATATCAGGGCATTGACCGTCGCAGCGTTGTTCTCCGTATTGATTAGTCCTGGCGTGGTGGCCGGACAGACCCGAGACTCGGTTACCCGGCTCGACCGGTTCACCTTCCAGGCAGCGGGAGGTCCCCTCCTGCAGAGCGGCGGGCACACGGTGTCTGCCGCCGTCGGTTTCTCGCCGATCTCGCGCATCGACGTGCTGGTGAACGTCGAGCGCGACGTGTTGCCGTTCGAGCGGGAGACTTTCTCCGATGGCTACAGCATCACTCGCGGTGGCGAGTTGACGTTTCTGAGCGGCGAGATCCGCGCGTCGTTGTTCCCGCCGCATCGCGTCTCGC